>CAZYSY010000039.1:0-56011 GCA_964650295.1 uncultured Caldilineales bacterium
AGAGACACAATGATCCTCCTCGACGCGCCCTACGTCTCCGATCTCCTCAAAAACACCATCCGCGAGCACGACCTGCCCGTGGTGGCCACGCCCGCGGCCGCGGCGTTTCTCGACGCCCGGATGCCCATCATCAGCGAGGATGAGGCCATCGCCCGGGCCCGGTCCGTCGCCCACCCCCGGCTCTACACCAACTCCGAAAACGCCATCGGCTGGATCGCCCGGCATTTGGCCTTCACCGATCTGCCCGAGAAGATCGATCTCTTCAAGGACAAGCTTCGCTTCCGCCGCCTGACGCAGCGGATGTATCCCGATTTCTTCTTTCAGGAAGTCGCGTGGGAGGAGTTGGACGCGCTGGATGTGAACGCCATCCCCGCGCCCTTCATCATCAAACCCGCGGTGGGATTTTTCAGCATGGGCGTTTACAAGGTGATCGACGCCGCGGCCTGGCCCGAAACCCTGGCCGCCATCCACGCGGAGATGGACGCAGTGCGGGACCTGTACCCGCCCGAAGTCATGGACGCCGCCAGCTTCATCATCGAGCAGAACATCGAAGGCGAGGAATACGCGTTCGACGCCTGGTTCGATGAGAGGGGCCATCCCCACATCGCGGGCATCTACAAGCATCTATTCTCCTCCGACGAAGACACCAGCGACCGGGTTTATGTCACGTCCCGGGACATCATCGAGGCCCATCTGGACGCATTCACCCGCTTCCTGGCCGAGATCGGGCGCCTGACCGAGGTGCGGAACTTCCCCCTGCACGCCGAGATCCGCATCACACCCGCGGGCCAGCTGCTCCCCATCGAGATCAACCCGATGCGCTTCGGCGGCTGGTGCACCACCGCGGATATGACCGCACACGCCTTCGGCCTGAACCCCTATGTGGCCTATCTGCACAACCAGCCCCCTGACTGGCCCGCTCTCCTGGCCGATAAGGGCGACGAAGTGTACGCGCTCATCGTGCTGGATAACAGCACCGGCCTCCCGGGCGAGGCCATCGCCGCGTTCGATTACGAAAAACTGGCCGCGACCTGCCATCAGGCGCTGGAGGTGCGGCCCATCGACTGGCGGGCGTGGCCCGTGTTCGGGTTTATGTTCGTGCGGGCCACGGGCGAAGACAGCCCCGAACTCCACCGCATCCTCACCTCCAACTTGCGGGAATTCGTGACGACTGAATGATTGGGAGGGCCGACAAATCGCACTGCAGTGGGGCCTGTCATTCAAACGAATTTCACAAAGGGAAAAGATGTGGTAAAATCACTCCAAGATGGTCATAATGACCACAAGGAGCACTCGAATGAAAACTCTCAATGTCGTCGAAGCGAAAAGCAAATTCTCAGATTATCTCTCCCGGGCAGCCTCTGGCGAACGGTTCATCATCCAGCGAAGGGGACGGCAACTGGCCGCACTCATTGGCGTGGATGAACTGGCCCAACTGGAACGATCACGGGCGATGCTGCGCCGCCTTGCCCTGTCGTTGGGACAGACGCCCGACCTGCTGGACAGGATTGAGCGCGAAGAGGCGCATCCTGCGATGGCTGCGTTTGGGCTCTGGGCCGATGAGGATGACCTGGATGAGCTGAATGAGAGCATCCGGGCCAATCGCGATCACCAACCCTCTCGCCCTGTCATCGAGCTATGAAACTGCTGGACACAGATCATTGGGTGGCGCTTTTGCGCGGGCGGCTCTCACTTGAAGGGAGAGTCTCGCCCGACGAACCGCTGGCCATCACCGCCATTAGCGTGGCTGAACTGACGCACGGGGCCAGCAAATCAGCCCGGGCGGAAGAAAATCTTGCCCGGCTCGACATTCTCCTGGCGACTTTGATCATTCTCCCCTTCGATGAGGCTGCCGCCCGACGTTTCGGCGCACTCAAAGCCGTTTTGGAGCAATCCGGCAACCGCCTGGCTGACCTTGATTTGCAGATCGCCAGCATTGCATGGGCCAACGATTTACCCCTTATCACGCACAATACCCGCCATTTCACCCGCATCACCGGCCTGCAACTGGACGACTGGCTGGTCGACTGACGCCCTATTTATGCCCACCATCATCACCGATCCCGCCCGCTTCGACGACATTCTGCTGCGCTTTGAGCGCCCGCACGTGCTGCAAACCAGCCACTGGGCCGCGCTGAAAGCGCCCGTGTGGTCGGGGCAACACATTGTATGGGGAGATGACACCTCGCCCGAGGCCGCAGCCAGCATCCTCACCCGCAGCCTGGGACGGCTGCCCGTCAAAATCCAGTACGCGCCCAAGGGCCCCATCGTCCGCCCGGACATTGCGGTGTGGGAGAAGCTGCTGCCTGAGCTGGAAGCGCACGCCCTCCGCAGCCGGGCCCTGTTCATCAAGATCGATCCCGACGTGGATGCGGAAAGCGAGTTGGGGCGGGCGTTGATGGCGCTGCTGCAGGAGCGGGGCTGGGTGTTCAGCGCCGACCAGATCCAGTTCCGCAACACGGTGCTTTCCGATCTGACAGTGGGCGAGGAGGCGCTGCTGGCCGGAATGAAGCAGAAGACCCGCTACAACATCCGTCTGGCCGGGCGCCGGGGCGTGGTGGTGACCCCCAGCGACGATTTCGGCGCGTTTTACGACCTCTATGCAGAGACCTCCGCCCGGGATAACTTTCTCATCCGCCCCCGGGACTACTATCTGCGGGTGATGAATCGTCTGCAAAAAAATGACCTGGGTCAGTTATTTTTCGCAATTAACGAGGAAAAATCAACTGCAGGACTGTTTTTGTTCCGTTTCGGGCCTACGGCCTGGTATTTCTACGGCGCATCCGGCAGTCAAGGCCGCCGCAATATGCCCACCTACTTGCTGCAATGGGAGGCGATGCGCTGGGCCATGGCGCAGGGCTGCATCACCTACGACTGGTGGGGCGCACCCGACGAGCTGGATGAGAGCGATCCCATGTGGGGCGTGTATCGCTTCAAGGAGGGCTTTGGCGGGCGCTTCACCCGCTGGATCGGCGCCTGGGATTACGCGCCCAACCGCACGCTGTATCGGGCCTATACCCAGGCCATGCCCAAAGTGCTGGACTTGATGCGGCGACAACACAAAAAGTGATGGTCGTCAGCGACTGAAAGCGTATTCAGGCCTGCTTCCCGGTCAGGACATCCAGAACACGGAAAAGCGTCATTGGCTGTGATGACAGCGTCTTCCCCGACTCGCCAACGTGTACGTGATGCGGAAACCCATCCAGTCCGGGATAGTGAGGTGTGTTATCCCAACGTCGCAACAATGTCCCCTCGGCGTCAGCCCAATGATAACTGTATGTGACGACCTCAATGTCTCCGGCCTCCGTCACCTGAAAATATTCAGCGAATTCCAGCATCGATTCATCTGACAGAAACAATCGCGCCCGAATGAATCCATCTTGAACGCTGACCCGCTCCCTGCGGATATGGAACCTCAGGACAAATGGATCCGTAACCAGCCGTTCCTTGATAGCATCGAGATACGCTGCGGGGGTCAGAACTCAGATTCCAGCAACGCAAGCCGTTCTTTCGCATTCTCACGCATCTGGATCAGCGAAGCCCATTCCACGAAGTCCATACGATCGTCAGTCTCCCCTGCTTGCCATTGCCGATAGAATTCCTCGGAACTCATACCATACTGTTCTTCGAATTCCGTCAAATCTGCCTGAATTTGCTGCATCAAACGAAGACTTTCCTCGCGCTCCATCTCGAAGAGCTTTTCCAGCGTGCGCGCCATTACATCGCTGACCTGTTGCTTGCGAACAAGCTGAGCCAGACGTTCCAGACGGTTGGCAGTAAGTTGGCTAGATGAATAGTCGATCAGGGTCATAACTGGACTCCAAAGGAAATTGATCTGGTTCATTATACGTCATTCTGGCCAATGGCTCAAAGATTTTTACACATCATGCTTTTTATGGTAACCAATCCTTGAACATCGCCCGACTGTATGACCTGATGGCCCCGGTTTACGGCCCGGCATGGCGGATCATCCGTCCGTGGCGGGCCTATTCGGCCGCGGCGCTGGCCTGGCTGCCCAATGAGGCCGCGCGGGCCTGAAAATCATCGAAAAACGGGAATTCGGCGCATTCCACAGCATCCGCATCACCGTGGGAAGAAAATCAAGCCCCAAAAACCACTCGTGATACAATGACGGAGAATCAAATCCTCTTATCCTCTTGAACGCTTGCCACATCAAGGTTGACCACAGGAACACAGAGCCACACGGAGGCAAATCGGAGATTCACAGAGAAAAAGAACCTCTACGCATCTCTATGAATCTCCCTATATCCTCTGTGCAACCACTATTCCAACGCTCCTCAAACCACAATGTCCGACAATTCCCCCGCGCTCACGCCCGAAGACCCGCCCGAAGCCCGCATCCGCGAGATCATCCGCCGTCTGCGCATCGCCCATCCCGACGCGCACTGCGAGCTCATCCACGAAGACCCCTGGCAGCTGCTGGTCGCCACCATCCTTTCCGCCCAGTGCACCGACGAGCGGGTGAACAAGGTCACGCCCATCCTGTTCGAGCGCTTTCCCACGCCGCGGGCCATGGCCGATGCCGATCGGGCGGAAATCGAGGCCATCGTGCGGCCCACGGGCTTTTATCGCAACAAGGCTCGCTTCATCCACGAAGCTGCACAGCGCATCGCTTACGACTACGACGGCGCCATCCCGCCCGATATGCAGCACCTGCTGGAACTGCCGGGCGTGGCCCGCAAGACCGCGAATGTGGTGCTGGGCGTGGGCTTCAACATCGCAGATGGCATCGTGGTGGACACCCACGTCAAGCGCATCGCCAAACGCTTGGGCCTGACCCGGCATACCGATCCCAAGAAGGTGGAGCAGGACTTGATGAAGCTGGTCCCGCGGGAGGACTGGATCGACTTCTCGCATCTGATGATCTTTCACGGGCGGCGGGTGTGTAAAGCCCGCAAACCCGACTGCCTCAACTGCATCCTCAACGACCTCTGTCCTTCGGCGCTGACCTGATGCCCGAACAACAGCCTGATGCCTGACGACATCCAGGCCCGACTCAACCGATTGCGCAAGGCGGGACGACTTCGCCGCCGCCCGAAGCCGCGCGGGCCTGTGCCGCCCCCCGATGAGCAGCTCCCGTCACTCCAACAGTCCCCAGCGCCCGATGCAGCCACCGATGCGCAGTGTCTGACTGATCTGCCGGGGATGGAGCAGGTGGAGGGAGATTGGGGACCGTACCTGTTGCGCATGGTGCGCTATCCGCTGGCGCATCAGCAGGGGCGGGTGAGCCTGGGCGATCTACTGGGGCTACCGCCCGAAGCCGCCGCGCAGCTGGCCCGGGATTTCGACTTCCGGCAGGTGGTGTTTCTGGACACAGAGACATCGGGGCTGGCCAGCGGCGCGGGCGCCATTGTCTTCCTCACCGGCGTGGGCGTTTTTGAGGAGGATGCGTATGTGGTGCGGCAGTATTTCGCCCGCAATCCTGCGGAAGAACGGGCTTACCTGCCCGATCTGGCCCGATTCATCGAAGCAGGTGGAGGATTAGTCACCTTCAACGGTCGATCCTTCGACTGGCCTCTGCTGCGCTCCCGCTTCATCCTCAGCGGCATCCGCCCGCCCGATGAGGACCCGCACGTGGACCTGCTGCATCTGGCCCGGCGGCTGTGGCGGCCGCGGCTGGGCGCGTGCAATTTCGGCAATCTAGAACGACGCATCCTGGCCTATCAGCGCAGCGGCCTGGACATCCCTTCCTATATGATCCCCGGGATGTGGTTCAACTTCGCCCGGGGACAGGGCAGCGTACGGGAAATGGAGGCGGTGCTGTATCACAATCTGGAAGATATCGTCAGTATGGCGCCGCTGGCCCACATCATCGCGGGGACTCTGGCCGGGGTGATAGAGCCGCATCCCCAGGACTGGCTGGCGCTGGGCCGGGTCTGGCAGCGATCGGGCGATGTGGCAGGGGCGGAACGAGCCTATCGCCGGGCGCTGGAAAGCCCGCAGCCACCCGCACACCGGGCGCAGGCGATGCGGGAGCTGGCGCTGCTGCTGAAACGGCAGGAGCGGCAGGAGGAAGCAGCCATCTGGTGGGAGGCGCTGGCTGCGATGAACCGCCCCAACGACGTGGAGGCGCTGGTGGAGCTGGCCAAATATCACGAATGGCACACGGGCGACATCGAAAAAGCCCGGGCGTGGACGCTGGAGGCCATCACCCGGGCGGAAAACTGGTCATCACTCTATCGACGCAGAGAGATGCTGGCCGAACTCAGACATCGATGGCAGCGGTTGGAACGAAAACTGGGGCAGGAACGCAGAAAAAACTGATCACCGCAGATTAAGATGGAAAAAGTAGGATGATCTGCGAAAATCTGCGTCCGTCAGCGTCATCTGCGTTCTCTTGCGTCAGGGCTCTTGCGGCGTGGGGATGAATTCGGTCGTCTCTTCACGCGGGGTCACCAGCCAAACTTCCGGGAAGATGGGATGTTTGAATGCCTGCGGATCGACCGCGATTTCATCGATGACGCTGATAATGCCGGGCGTGTTGCGGATGATCTCCAAAATCACATCCTGTACGGCCTGACTGGGCGCCTTGCCGGTCACGGTGGCGATGCGATTGCGGATGAGCACATCCACCGGATACAGACTGGCCACCGGATCATCCAGCAGCCGTTGCTGCACTCGCAGCTCCAGCTCGCGATCAGTGGTGATCTCGTTGGTGACGCTGAGCACGCCCGGAACGGAACGGGCCGCGGCCTCGATGCGGCGGCGATCATCCAGCGAAGCGCTGTGCCCGCGCAACAGCACGTGTCCCTTGTCCACGAATACGCCCAGATGCTCCACGTCCACGCCCAGAGCGGCGATGGCCTGACGCACCAGCCGGGCCAGGGTTGCGTCTCGCTTTGCTGGTATGTAGGGCGGCAATGCGGCAAGTGATTCTTTCTCTAAGTTCAATACCACAGCGTCAGGCTGCCACGCTTTGACCTGCGAAGCCGCTACGACCACGCGGCGACGCCGAATGTTAGGGAGTCTCACCACCAAATAAAGTAGCTTGCGGGCGTCCGGATCGATCACCACATGATCCACCGTGCCCACCCGTTCTCCTGACGCGGAAAAAACGCGGGACCCTTTGCCGACCAGCACTTCATCGTCATCCACACCGCTCACGATGTGAACGCGTACAGCGGGCCGGGGCAACTCTTCGGCCATGACGCCATAAATATCTTGCCAATAGAGACGACCATCGGTATGCGCAGCTGAAACAGTTTCTTCCGGTTCGACAAACTCTGTGCGCACAAATTGACGAGCGTGGCGCACCAACGATTTCTCGACAGAAAGATGGATGGCGCCATCCTCATCGATGTGGTCGATATAGCGGGCCGAAAGCACGCGGGCGCCACGAAACAGATCGCATTTAATGATCAGATCACTGACTTCCTGGGTCTCAGGTTCAAGCACAACATATTGCAGCACACCGACCTTCCCGTCGGTAGCGTAAACAGGCGAACCGATTTGCAACATGGCAAACACCTCCGTGTGGTTTCGGAATTGCATGACCCAATTAGGGATCATGCTACGTTTTAACCTTAGCACCAGAAGATAAGAACTATGTTGGAATGGTGTAAGAAAAACACAAGTCCCCCACCAATACGAGAGCCCCAGGCATGATAACGTTTTTTTTCAATCAATCATAATCTTCGAGAATGGCGCTATTGGTGCGAATCTGCTGAGCGATACGCTGAAGTGAAATATTCGCTCGCTCGTCCAAATTGCCGATCAGATCATGACGGATGGCAATCGTCAGCTTTGCCAGTTCTCGCATCAGGAGGTCCTCATCTTCGTCCGTGATCGTCGATTCTCCACCGGTGTCGGGCGCATCGATGAGATTCGTAAAGGTGCGAATGAACTGTTCAAACTGCATCAGCACAGCAGGCGCCGCCACCAGCGCCAATTTATGATTGAGAAATTTCAAAGTGACAATGTCTTTTTCGTTGGCTTCCCCGGCGAGCATGATATTTTTGAGATGCTCCAACAAATCCATGTAGATATCACTCTTGAGATCGAGGTATTTGATACTTTCTTCCTTCTTTAGTTCGACCTCAGTCTGCTTATTCAACAACACTGCAGTGATCAAGATGGTAATAATCGCGCCTACAAAAGCAAGTATGACTTCCTGCGAGAAAGGGAGTCCGTCGGAAAAGTCATATGCGTATCGAAAGAACAGATAGCTGAGGATGATCAGCAAAATGCTTAGAGTAAGAAAGATGAGTGTATCGCGTTTGGTTTTATGCATGGTCAAGGAGAATTTAAGATGATGTCTGATGTGCGCTTTTCTGTGCCCAAAACGGGCATTGACGCTTGAATCCGCCGTCCGATACGCAGACGGAGGGAAGCCAGGACGAACATAGACGGACGAAGGAAGGTGCTGTTTTGATTTCTTTTGGTCGATTTTTGTTTATGTTCGTCGGCTTGTCTAGTGAGATTGCTTCATGGCCCGTTGAAGCGCCATAAAAAGTTGCGCTGCGCCCGCTGAGATTCAAAAAAAGTCCGTATCTTGTTTACAAATGGAGCCGACGCTATGTTCAGAACAGCGCTTCTTTCAAAGTCGAAACCACGTAGTCTTGTTGTGCATGAGTCAGTTCGGCATAAATGGGCAACGAAAGCACCTCGCGTGAGGCTTTTTCTGAAACGGGATAGCTGCCAGCTTTCAGGCCCAGAAACGCGTATGCGGGTTGCAAATGCAAAGGGATCGGATAATGCACGCCCACGCCAATGCCGTGATCCTTGAGGTATTGTACCACGGCATTGCGATCCAAGCCTTCTTGCAGACGAATGGTGTAGCAGTGATACACGGGCTCGACATCGGGCAGGGTGAAAGGTGTTTGCACAGGCAGTTCTGAGAGCATCTCGGTATAACGCTGCGCTCGGTGGCGGCGTTTTGTGTTCCAGTCATCCAAATGCGGAAGTTTTGCCCCTAAGATCGCGGCCTGGATGCCATCAAGACGGTGTCCATACCCCAATTCATCGTGCTGATATTTGCTCAAACGGCCATGATTACGCAATTTGGCCACGCGTTCGGCGATTTGCGGATCATTGGTGACTACCGCACCGCCATCACCATAGCATCCCAGGTTCTTGCTGGGATAAAAGGAGAAACATGCTGAATCGCCCAAGATTCCAGCCCGTCGCCCATGATAGCGACTGCCATGCGCTTGGGCAGCGTCTTCGATAACGGCCAGGCCATGTTTGCGAGCGATCTCATTGATAGCGTCCATATCGGCTGGCTGCCCATAAAGATGCACAGGCATGATGGCCTTTGTGTGCGCGGTGATGGCAGGTTCAATGAGCGCTGGGTCGATGTTGTAGGTGGCCGGATCGATGTCAACGAAGACAGGCGTAGCGCCCACGGTTGAAATCGCCTCGCCCGTGGCAAAAAAGGTGAATGGCGTAGTGATGACTTCGTCGCCCGGGCCGACGCCGTGGGCCAACAAGGCCAAAAAGAGCGCACCAGTGCCGCTAGAGACGCCGACGGCGTATTCGGCATCGCAATAAGAAGCAAATGCTTTCTCGAATTGCGCCACCTCGGCTCCCATGATGAAGGCGGTATGGTCGATGACGCGCTGAATGGCTTCATCGATTTCAGATTTGTGATTACGATATTGCGCTTTGAGATCAACCAGAGGAACATTCATAATAAAAAAGACTCAGGAGCATTGAAAAGATAGGGCGGGAATCATCGATGATAGGTTAAATGAAACGCGTCGATTTTGCGCTCCAATTCTTTGATGCGACGCTGGTGTTCGCGAATCGTTTCTTGCAGGCGTTCGGGCGGAGAGTTGCCATGGCGAGCAGCGGCAACTTCCAATTGTCCTAACCGCTCTCGGTAGATGCGTAATTGTTCCTGCCAATAGACGACTTGTTCCTGAATGCCCGCCTGCGCCATCTCTTGCACCGAAGCATCAGAGATTTCGGCATCATCTGCTGAGAGTGTGTGCAAATTTTCGGCCAACCAGCGATGGAAAAAATAATTTCCGATTGTAAAATGACTGGAATCTGCTGGTCGCGTATAGCCCAAACCTGTCATCACATGAAGATACATCCTGATTTTTGCCGCCTTCACACCAATGTAGCGAGCCATTGAGGTGATATCGTCACTTTTTTCCGTGAGATGCAATAAGATGCGACGTTCGGTGGGAGAAAGATGCCGGAATTGTAGCTGAAAGAGTGAAGCAAGCATCGAATCAACCACGATGTCTTGTTTGCGGGGCGTGCGCAAGCTGTGATCGGGCCGATAAAGATGATAACAAAGCCATTGCAACAGGTAGGGATGATCTCCGGTATAAAGGTGGATGCGACGAATGGCCTCATGGCTGACTTGCACAGGATAGCGCTGTTCTTGGCGCATCAGCATTTCAGCATCTTTCTTCTCCAATCCATCGAGATAAAGGGGAGCGAAGTCATACAGAAATGGCGATGTTGGCCAATTGCTCGTTACTTCTTGTAATTTCGTAAGCGATTTTGTAGATGCCATGACCACCCGCAGATTGGGCGGACGTTGAAATGCAGCTCGTAGACGTTGCACGGCTGCCGCCTCGTTTTGGGCAATGGTGATAAGCGCCTCTGGCTCATCGATCAACAGGAGCACTCGCTCCTCACGCTTCTCTGCCTGTCGACAAACCTTGCGCAATATGTTCGCAGGATCATCTTCGGCCAGCGTGGTCAGTTCAATACCCAGGCGTTCAAGTTGATCCGATGAATCTTCTAGAGCAAAATAGAGTTCGTCTCGCAGATCGCTGGCTGTAGAACACCCTTGCATATCCCAATAAATGGGCAGATAATCTTTTCTACCCTGCTGGGCCAATTGCCGCAGTAGAGACGTTTTCCCCACGCGACGGGAGCCGATCACCCAAATGTAATTATCTGAACCAAGCAAGATGTATTGGCGCAAGTCGGTGTGGCCGTAATAACGTCGGCCTCTCACCCATCCGCCGATGGTGTATGGATTACGATAGCTGGTGGCAGGCATAATTTCAATCCGATGAAATCTCGAATTCGTAAGTGGCCGTCTCGACGGTGGTGGGGGCCATCGCAGATACGATGAGTGTTAGATCCTGGTTGGTGTTGATGCCCGAGAGGTGCAACTCGCCATGACCGTTTTCATCGACGGGAATACGATGTACGATGACGTCGCCATTTGATTGAGGTTCGATCACCTGGACCATCCAACGTTGTTGCAAAATGTTGTTGGTCAACAACCATCCTTCGGATTTCCAATCCCCCGGACCGTTCTCAAAATCCTGGAAATAATCGATTTCGGGAATGGAAACGCTATCGATGAACATGCCAGGTTGGGTGACCGCAGCATCGGTCACGTATTCAAAGCGCACCAGGATATCCTTACCCGCATAATTAGATAAATCAACAGTCTCTTCCACCCACCCTGCGGTCAGATGATTGCTCTTGCCTGTATAGCCCGGGCCATAGGCGTTGCCGTTGGGATTTTCTGTGGAGGTGCGCTCGGTTTCTAAGAGCCGCCAGGTGCGTCCCCCATCCTCGCTGACTTCGATATAAGCGTAATCCCACAAGTCTTCGATGTCGTACCAGGTGAAGAAATGTAAGGTGGCTGTATCGGCGTCTGACAAATCCACCGGAAATGTCAGACGCGTGTCTGACTCATCCACCCGGTTGCTCCACCAAGCCCATTGTCCGCTATGGGCGTCGGTCGCGGCCAGATGGGTAATTTCAGCGCCATCAAATGTAATGTTCAATGATTCCGAAGGAGGCAGGGTAAAGTAATCCGCGGCATATTGGTGAACGCTCTCGGAATGATAGATGGGAAGTGCGGTGAATCGTTCGGTGGGAATAATTTCATCGACATCATAATTTTTATAGCCCCACTGTCCATCGCCCGCCGATGGATCATCGAGCCAATTCGCCACCACCCAATCGCCGAAGAAATCATTTGCGGTCATGCCCACGCCTAATTGCTCAAGCACCTCATCGACAGATTCCATGCCGTTTTTGTCGTTGGCCACCAGGGCCTTTGTGGCGTCATCTCCGAAACGATCGAGGAAGTACAAAATGAAGAGGAACGCGTTGCCATAATGTACATAACTTTCATCAGAGTCGGGCCAAGTGTTGAGCTGAACGTCTGGGTCCTGAGAAAAAACGCTATCAGGACGAATGCCGCCGGTGCGTCCTAAACCGTTCAGTTCTGACGCCAGCTCTGATGCGCCCTCATTTAACCAGGTGGATTCATTTTTGTCCTGATACCAATGAATCATATGCTGGAACTCATGCGCCAATGTGCCATTGTAGAAGCGACTTCCTGGCTTGTTGTTATCCACGTTGATGTAAAACATCTCTTTTTCATTGGAATAAGGATGAATCACCGCGGGAATTTCGTCAGCCGAGGAGAAATAACCGGCGATGGTTCTTCCCATGTCGCGAGCGTGCAACACGTGGAGACGAGGGTCATTATCGATGCCTGGCGACCATTCACTGCCAAAGAATTCTCGATCGGTGGGATAGATTTTTTCGTCGAAAAAACGGGCGGCTTTGCGTAAATCTCTCGACTTGACGTTGACGCCGATCTCACGCCACATGTAGACGTGCTCGCCCTTGACGATCAGTTCGGCCTGAATTTGCCAATTTTTGTCATTGTCACTGTTGTTCACCCAAAAAGTGACGACATCGCCTTCTTCGAAGTCTGGGGGCGTGTCATTTACAACGCGCTTCACCTCACCCAGTTCGGGGCGCAAGCGCGCAGCCAGATCAATGGGATCGTTGGAAGGGACCTCCACCTGGAGCAATAATTCCTCGGTGGAGAGGGTTTGCAAAACCGAGGTGGCGCCCGGAACCGGCGTGGGCGAGGGAAAAGGCGTTGCCGTTGGCGGTGCGGGCGTCAGGGTGGGCAGAGGTTTATCGGCGGAGGGAAGGGCGTTAGAGGAGAGAGGTGACTGCGGCGTTTTCAAGTCCTCGATGGTCTGATAAATGTAAAGACCTGTGCCACAAGTGACAGAAATGGCGCAGCAGGAAAGTGTCAATACTAACAGAATTAATATCAGTAATGTGTTTTTTGACATGTCAAGGCTGTGTCCAACAGGATTCTGAAAGCGGGATTTCGGCGCCGGTCAGGGCGCGCACCCCTTCCGGCTCCATATCGATGTAGACGTGGCGGTAAGGAAGATAGAACCACGTGTATATACGAAAACAAACGCGCTGATGTTCACGATCGGGCGTGCTGCGCATATCGATCAATGCCAGACGCCGATCCATCACACTCCGTAAATGGAGTTGCCAATGCCAATCGCGAGCCGCATTGATGACGATTCGCTGTTCTGGTCCAGAGACTGCCGGTTGTGACGGAGGCGCCCACATCGGTAAGATGGCCAGGGGCAAGATGAAGATCAGGAAGATGAACACCAGGCGCTGAGGCCACGAACGAGCGCGCCAACGAAATTGCTGTGCGAGCCAGGCGATTATGGCGCCAAAGCCCAGAAGAATAGCGTAATAGAAAAAAACATTTCTTACAAATGCAACTGGATCAAAAATGACCACATTGCCCGCCTCGATGTGATATGAGGCGTAGGGATAGCCCATCCATCCGGAGCATAAACCATCGCAGCCAATCTGATAAGGTGGGACCTGAAAGATACGGCTGGACAGATATGCCGTCCCAATGGCGCCAAAAAGAAGGAGGGTTACCCATTCCAAACCGCGAGGCGTCCACCGTAGCCACCATATGATGAGGAGGATGATAACGATGAGTTGTAAGAGGAGAAATAGTGCAATGAAAATCGACATGGCTATGCCAGGTAAGCTCTGAAAAGTCACTTAACTTTCGTCAAACCCCTGACGTGAATGAGGGGACGCGAATCGTTACAAGGCTCCTCGACCTATGTGCTGATTTTTCGCTCTCGAAAGCGGCTGTTGCTGGATTGATCGACCATCCTCAAGCCAGACGAAAGAACGACAAGACGAAAGTGGGCGAAGGCCTACATTGTTTTGGTCGATGTTGGTCTATGTTCATCCATGTTCGCCGGCCTGATGGATGAACATTGGCCAGAAGAAGCTGCATACATCGGAAGAAAGTTGCACATTGGGTTTTCGTATACTGTTTAAGGAGAGGGTCAGGGTTGGCAACCGACGATGGGTTCCACCATTAGTGGTGCAATGGTGCGGGCGTCGCTTCCGTGCACCCAGATGTTAGAGGCGATGTCCAGCGTGGGGGACTCCAACCAAAAACTCCAGTGATGCATCGGATCGCGCGCCAATGAAACGTCGATGTCGTTGAAATCATAGAGGGTATAGCGCAATCCGTCAATTTCCACCAATCGCTGGCGTCCAACAGCCAGTCGCCGCCCGATCTGATTATCCAAAGCGCCGATAAGCCACACACGATCTGGAAGGTCGTCGGACGAAAGGGCCAGCAGGGTGTCTCGTTTGAAGAGTGCGGCTGTGATGTTGACCAGATTCGCTTCGTCGGGGGGTACATTACGCCCAGCCTCATCATGCGGCCACACAATCAGAATGCGCCCATCGACGTCATTCACGCCTGGAGCGGCGACCCCCGTGGGTTGGGGCGGTTCGGGCAAGAATGTGCGAGAATCTGCGGCGTGAATCCACACCGAACCGTAGCTTTGTGCAAGTCCTGGAGCAACTTTGGCCAGATAGATGAGCTTGTGTTCAGGATTGTTGGCCCAGGTGACATCCAGATCATTCATCACCCAAAATGGAAAAGGATGTCCCTCGACT
Organism: uncultured Caldilineales bacterium; assembly: GCA_964650295.1. Taxonomy (GTDB): domain Bacteria; phylum Chloroflexota; class Anaerolineae; order J102; family J102; genus M2005. Next base: position 14,716 of record CAZYSY010000039.1, read on the forward strand.
GTGCGATGCTCAGCCAGATCGATTCGGCGCAGGGGTTCTGCGTCTTGAGCGACCCAGACATCCACATTGGGCGACCAGGCGCAAGGAGGCGGTTCAAGGCTGTGATCTTGATAGAGACGAAGTCCGAGATTTGCCTGGCTGGCTGCGGTGACTGGGGCGAAGTCGTGCGGCCAAAAGATTTCGATGCGCACATCCACTTCTTCAGGCGGCGTTGCCGGAGTCCTCTCTTTCTGGCGTTGTATCACGCCCAGATTCGAAGTTCCAGCCATGACGCCATCGGGCCCACGGGTGAAGGTGAAGATGAGGGCGTCGCCCAGATCCCCTGTGGCATCTTCCCACAAGGCGCCGTTATTCAAGCTCCGAAACACGCCTCCGCCATCACGGCTGGCCCACCAAAGTCCGCTCTCAGGGTCCATAAAAAAGGCGAGAAGGTTAGGAGCGTTGGGGATCTCGGGAGAACCGCCGCGCCAGCGCGTTGCCATAGGGATTCCCGTATCCCGTCGGCTCCAATTTATTCCACCATCAATGGAAACCAGCAGTCCCTCCCAGGGGGCGACGAGCGCCAGCAAATCGGGCTGGTGAGGATGAGAGAATAAGCGCACAGCGCCGGTGACAGGCAGGAGACCGACGCGCCGCCACCGATTGCCAGCATCTTGAGAACGCCACAATTCCAACACTCCATTATCGCCATAAGCGACCAGGAAAAGTGCTCCGGAAGCGTCTACAGTGGCGGCGAGTACGCCACTTTTGTCGAAGATCGAGGTCCAGGAATCGCCTTTGTTGGTGGATCGTTGCAGACCGCGAGCGGTTGCTAAATAGACATTTTCTCGTTTTGGATCGGTAATAAGCGCCAAAGGATAGGTGCGTAGTTTGCGATGAAACCAGGAAAGCCCGCCGTTATCGGTGCGGGCAAAGCCGTTGTCGGTCAGGGCAAAGACGACATCAGGATCATGTGGATAGGCGATAAGCCGACGTAGGTGGACGCCCTCAAGCCCCCTTCGGGCGGGCTCCCAGGTTTGCCCGGCATCCTCACTGCGCCAGAGCGGATGCGTCATAGAATCTTCAGGCAAAAACCCGCCATTGAGCGCCAGAAGGGTCTTACCATCGGTGGAAAGTGAAAGTAATTGATGAATGCTGCTGGCGGGGGGCAATCCTTGGGTTGTCATTTCCCAATGACTGCCCGCAGAACGGGTGCGCCAAAGTCCTCCTGCACCCGCTACCATCCAATTTCCCTTTCGGCGAGGATGAACGGCGATGGTCTGCAATGAGACGCCGGAAAGTGTGGTTCCGCCTGAGCGCCACGATTCGCCGCCATCAGATGAAAGCCAAAGACCGCTATCGGTGGCCAGGAGGAGCCGCTGACGCGCCAATGGATCGACCAGTAGTCGTGTGGGAGTAGGTTCGGCATCGGGGTTGAAACCGGCGATGGGTGAAAATTGGGCGTGCTGTTGTCGCCAGGTGCGACCGCTGTTAAGCGAAATGAAACTCATCAACTGATGGCGTCCTTCGGGCAATTGGGCGCGAAGCACCACATAAATGCGCCCACGTTGGGTAGGATCGGCGGCGAGGGTGATCTTTCCTGCAACATGTGCGCCCACAGGAAGCGGCAGATTTACCTTGCGCCAGTTGAATCCCGCATTTTCGGTAATTAGCAGCCCCTGAGCAGTGGTTACATACAACCGATTGCTATCGAAAGGATCAGCGATAAGGTCATTTACCAAACTGTTAGCGGCGTCGGTGTAGCGTTGCAACATTCGATGCCGCCAGTTGTATCCCCCGTCATCGCTGGTATAAAGGTGTGCGGATGGATAACGCGAGGCGTCTTGCGTCATGAGATGTAGACGTCCACGGGCATCTCGTGTGAGTCCCATCACTTGTTGGTCGACAAGTTGGGGAATCAACGCTGGACGCCAGGTGCGACCACCATTATCGCTGCGCCACAGACCATGTTTTTCGGTTCCCACCCAGATCACCGACCCATTGCGCTCGGGGAAGATTTTGACGATGGTGGGGTGAAATCCGGCCAGATCATTGGATGCGGGCTGCCAATGATCGCCGCCATCCACGCTGAAATAGGGGGCCCAACTGGAGGAGGGTTGTCCTTGCGCCGTCTGGGTTTGATCGGGGTTGCGCAACACGCTGTTGCTGATAAAGGCAAACAAGAATTCAGGTTCATCAGGATCGATGGCCAGATGCGTCACAAAGGCCACTGCTGCTCCTGAGCCCTTCCACACTTCCGAATCCTGAGCAAAGACACTCCCCGACAGTAGCCATAACGACACCCCGATCAGGATAAGCGAACGCGTGAGACGCGACATCATGATCCTGGAACGATCACCTGAACATTACAGGGTTGAGGATAGTTGCCCGTGATATCGACAACAACCAGTCGGATGTTGTATGCACCCGGCGGGACTAATGCCGGATCGAATGTTCCCAAGACGCCATGATCCACCGGCGTTTCGGCCCCGGCAAACCAATGCCATTGGTCTGGAGCGCCAGCGCTGCTCCACTCCAGTTTGTAGTATTGAAAGTTGGGGATGTTGGCCGTGCCTGAAATGTTCACTGGCCCGGATAATTTTTGCCCAACGCCCGGAGCGGTGATAACAACGCCAGCGGTTGGGCATGAGGGCGGAACGACTTTGGGTTTGGGCGTGGCTTTAGGGCGGGGTGGAGGAGCTTTGCGGGTGGGGCGTGGCTTGAGCGTAGGCGTAGCTGTGGGGGTGGCTGTGGGTGGCGACGAGGTGGGAGTCGGGGTGTCGATCAGCACCAGAATGTCGGGGGTGGCTGTGCCTTCTGGCGCCATCGTTTCCATCTCGGGCAGTAAGAAATTGCTGGCAGCCCAGGTGGCGCCCAAAATCAACAGCAGCATAGTCGCCACGCCAAACAAGCGATAAAGCCGCGTCATTGCAACTTCGCGTTCCAACGGGAAGATGGCGGAACGACGTTCGCGGCGTAATATAATGGCGCGATAGAGAAAATAGAGGCCGGCAAGTGCAACTGCGCCGTAAATAAACCGGGCGTTATCGGCCAGAAATTGTAGAAGAACTGTCATCAGGGCAGATTATCCCAAATGAGCGTGATCCAGATCAGGACGCTTCGTCCCAGCGCTTGAGCAGGCCACGCAATAAGGTGATCATCCTGGGCACAAGCACTTTGCCTGTTTCCAACACCTCTTCATGGCTGGTCACGCGTGGAGTGTCGATGGCATCAATGGCCACATTGGTAATGCCGGAGAAACCGAGCACCCTCATGCCGCCATGGCGGGCGACCAATGCTTCATTCGTGGTGGACATGCCTGTGGCGTCTGCGCCCAATGCACGCAACATGCGCACCTCGGCAGGGGTCTCGAACGCAGGCCCTGAGAGTCCGACGTAGACGCCGCGACGTAAGGTCACGCCAGCTTTCTTGGCAATATCAAGAGCCAACATTCGCAGAGGCCTGTCGTAGAGAGTGGACATATCGGGGAATCGGGGGCCTATTTCAGGATCATTGGGGCCCATCAAGGGGTTATTCCCCACCAGCCCCAGCAAGTTGATCTGATCTTCAATCAACATGATATCGCCTGCTCTGAATTCTGGATTCAATCCACCAGCGGCATTGGTAAGAATAAGCGTTTCGATACCAAACGCCTGCATCACGCGTACAGGAAAGGTGACTTCTTCCATCGTGAAGCCCTCATAAAAATGCACGCGTCCCTGCATGACCATGACGGTGCAACCTTCCAAACGACCGATAACCAATCGTCCCTTGTGGCCTTCCACCGTGGAGCGCGGAAAGTGCGGGATATCGGCATAGGGAATCACGTCGGCGGCTTCGATCGCGTCGGCGAATTCTCCGAATCCCGAACCCAACACCAATCCGATTTTAGGGCGATGTGCAGTGCGCTGAGCGATATACGTAGCTGCGCTCTGAAAATCCTGGCGAGAGAATTGTTTTGTTTTCATAGATTCACGAGAGCAATAACGTTGTACGCGGGTGCAAAGAGGCGTTTAAGCGCGCGGATGCGTTTCATCGTAAACTTCTCGCATCCGATCGGGGGTAACCTGGGTGTAGATTTGCGTCGTAGAGATGTTAGCATGCCCCAGCATTTGCTGCACAGAGCGCAAATCCGCCCCGCCGCGCAGCATATGGGTGGCAAAAGAATGTCGTAGTGTGTGCGGCGTCACGTTTTCTTTGATGCCGACGTCCTGCACGTAGCGTTTGATGATGAGCCACAACCCCTGACGCGTCAGGCGAGTTCCGCGCCGATTGAGAAAAAGCGCCTGCTCGTTGTTGTGCTCTCCTCGCAGTTTTGGCCGGCCATACTCAATGTACTGGGCCAAAACTTCACGCGCTCGATCATAAATGGGCAGGATACGTTCTTTTTTGCCTTTTCCCATGCAGCGCACCGTGCCTTCTTCAAGATCCACATCAGCGACGTTGAGCGCCACCAACTCGCTGACGCGCAAACCTGTTGCATAAAGCAATTCCAACATGGCGCGATCTCGCAGCGCAGCAGGATCGTTGCCCGCTGGAGCTTCAAGCAATCGATCCACTTCTTCGGCGGAGATTGTAGCAGGTAAATGTTTCTCTGCACGCGGCGTTTCCATATCCTTGGCCGGGTTAGTTTTGATTTGTCCCGCCGTCTCCAAAAACTTGAAGAACGATTTGACGGCAGCAACCTTTCGAGCCACGGTGCTAGAGGCGTACTCCCGTTCTTTCATCTCCAAAATGTAAGAGACGATATGATCCCGGGTCACATTTCCCCAACCACGCGGGCGCTGAGCGGGCGAGAGTTTCTGCAAAAAGATGAGAAACTGGTTGAGATCGTTTTGATACGCGGCCAGAGTGTTGTTGGAATAGCCTTTCTCAGCTTCCAAATAATCTAAAAATTGATTTATTTGCTCTTGCATAAATACATCCTCCTAGAGAGGGCGCTCACAGAACTTGGTGGCTTGACGGCTATTTTAACACAACTTTGCATAAATGAAAAACCCAACATTTGCGAGGGGGCGTTTCAAAACAGAAGTTTTCCACAGACACGCAGCGCACTATGTCTTTTTCTTGGACGTTTTCGAATCCTCTCGCTTGCGCGACTTTGTACTGGAGGCACGCTTTGATGTGCGACGAGAACGCCCAGATGAGTATTTTCGGGCTGCATTTTGCTGCAAGAACATCTCGATCATAATCAACAGGGCAAGGAGGGCGAGAATCAGAACGCGATCGGCAAATCCGAGGATCTTCAACACGCCCAAACTGGCTACAAAAACGCCAGTCCAAAGACCAAACCGCCATCCCATGCGCCCAACTTCCTTATCGTCCTGCCTGGGAAGAAGTTTACGCAGAACCAATCGCCAAATGGGAGCAGAAAACCCCATTACAGCCAATAAAGTCAGGAAGATAGCCAATGCCAACCAGGGCATCGTGGGCGGGACGTAGATCACCAAAGCGATCAAGCCGGCGCTTGCCAATAGACCGACAAAAAGGCTACCAACCGTTGTAATGCGTAACTTCATGACAATGACGTTTGTGAGCTGAGATGAATCAACGGGTCAGTATAGCAAGAAATGGATGAAATCACAATGCTATTTGATTCGAATTCTACCACCTGAGGTGTGGCGCCGACTTCCCCGGCTGACCAATAATTCCCCATCAATGCGGCATTCTCGCAGCATCAAGCAATTCGTTGAATTTGGCATTGAAAGCTTCGGGGGTGCGCAGAACGAGACCATGCCAATAGGGCTGATCACCATAAAGCCCACAAATGCTCAACTTGAACCGATCGATCTTGCCAGAATCATGGTGAAATTGTAATTCGAACACCGGCGGACACCGCATGGGGGGCGTAAGTGGCAGGAGGGCATCCAGTGGCTCCAGCAATGCCCGGATATCGTCAGCAGAGGTGATGCTGAATGCCGGCGTCCGATGCTCCGGATCCGCATCGAGATCCATGAGCCAGAGCACATCAATTTGCGTTGTATCCACCAGCCCGGCGGCCTCAACCAGATTCAAGCGTAGCTTCTTGGCCTTGTCTTGGCCACACTCGCCCCGAAAATAAGCCCAGGCGTCACATGATGTTGCATCATCGAACAAACACACGCCATATTCATTGCCTTGCTCATCTTTGCGAGTTTCATAGATGAAGCCTTGATCGGTGCAATATTTCGCAGCGGGATTCGCCAGGCTTAGGGCGTTTTCATCATGCGGCGGCGCTGTTTCCAGATGGGGCGGCGCACAAGATAAAAGCAATGGAGCGAAAAGAGCCATAAGCCAGCTTATGAAAATGTAACGTCTCATCATCACCTCCAGCCATGAGTATGGAAAAACGTCATCAGGCGTCATCATAATAATAGACGATTTGAAAAACACAGACAATAGGCTTTACCTGATGTTCGACTTTTTCATCCTGAAAAGTGAACGTTGATGCTCTTATCGACCTTCCTGCAAACAGACAAATTCATGAGACACGGAGAAACCTGGTAGATTCACGGAGGAAATTCTCCGAAATCCCTGATTTTTTCTTCTCCGTGGCAGGCTTTTATCATCGATCGGAAAGCGTGTCGCCTTATTGCCGATAATGTGCAGTATCTATTCAGATATTCCAATCAAAGGACGTCAAAATATCAAGAAAAGTTTCATAACGCCACAAATCCTCGCTCCCATCCCGCATCATCTTGTGATAAAATATCGACATCCTTCCCAGCCAACTTACGCATTCTAAAAACATCATGACTGAAAATCCCCAATCTCCCCGCCCCACCATCTCCATCGTTGCTCCTGTGTACAACGAAGAAGCCATCCTGCATGAGCTTTACCGTCGTATTTCCGAAACCATGGAAACGCTAGGTGAACTCTGGGAGCTGGTGCTGGTCAACGATGGCAGCTGGGATAAATCGTATGAGATCATGCTGGAATTGCATGAACAGGATTCGCGAGTGCATATTGTCAATTTCTCTCGCAATTTTGGACATCAAATTGCTATCACGGCAGGCATGGACTATGCCCAAGGCCAGGCTGTGGTCATCATCGACGCGGATCTGCAAGACCCCCCAGGCGTTATTCTGGAGATGGTGGAGAAATGGCAAGAGGGCTATGAAGTGGTGTACGCCATCCGCCGAGAACGTAAAGGCGAGACGCGCTTCAAGTTGTGGACCGCAAAAATGTTCTATCGCACCATCAACAAGATCACGGGCGTAAACATCCCCCTTGATACGGGCGATTTTAGATTGTTGGATCGCAAAGCTGTGGATGCATTACGCCAGATAAGGGAACATCATCGTTTTATGCGCGGGCTTTCAGTGTGGATTGGGTTCCGGCAAACCGGGGTGACCTATGTGCGTGAGGAGCGTTTTGCAGGCGAGACCAAATACCCCCTCAAGAAGATGCTCCGCTTTGCCATGGATGGTATTACTTCCTTCTCCTATTTGCCATTGCAATTCGCCACCTACATCGGCTTCATCATCGCAGGACTCAGTGTTTTGGGAATCATCCTGACCATTATCCTGCGGCTTTCGGGCAGCCAGGCGTTTTATGGTCAAGCTACGACGCTGGTCATGGTGTTATTTCTAGGAGGCATCCAGCTTATTTCACTGGGGATCATTGGAGAATATTTAGGACGAATTTATGACGAGGTCAAAAATCGACCGCTCTATATTGTGGATGAAGCGGTGGGCTTTGAACGAGAGAAGTAAGTGGCGGTTCAATATCAGTAATTTCTTCGATCGCTCTTTTCTGCGCTTCGATTCGCCATAAGGGTTCAGGCAACGACGCCAGCTTACGAACTGACGCCCTTGAAAATATCATTGGGGCTATCAATTTTCTCCGCGCCACCGTGGTGATTTGGAATAACGTTATTTACCGAAAGAAATACACATATCCCGCCCCAACCCATAACGCCGCGCTAACGATGAGAACAAGCAAAAAGATGGGCTTGCGCAGCTTGTGGCGAAAGAAAAACCTCCCGAGCCATGCCCCCGGCCAACCGCCCACGAGGGTGACGCTATGGAGTACAATTTCGGGCACGCGGCCACCGCCAATTTTGGCCTGAGTTTTATCATAGCCATACAAACCAAATGCCGCCACACTCCAGGCCAAGAGCCAGGCCCAGAAAAAATCCAGCTTGAGAAAATAAAGCGCCCCCAACAGCGCCAGCAGACTAAGCGTCAACGCGATCAGCGAAAATGTGGTTTTGGGCTTGCGTTTAGACACCGGATGGGATCACAACCAGAGAAAACGCCCGCGATGGTTCATCGTGGGCGTTTAGAGCGTGAGGGGAAGAACACGCATATTTTATCATCAGGCCGCTTGTTTGAGCATTTTCTCAATCGTGGGGCGCGGAGCGATATACCAAAGTCGATATTTCAACTGCCCAAGTTGCTGTTGTTTGTCAAATCGGCCCTTTTCAATAGCCTTCAATTTTCGAAATGTTTCAACGGCTCTCTGGTCGTTCATGTTTGCCTCTTTTTCTTTATGAAATAGAGCCTTAATTCGTTGGGCGGCCCGGACTTTTGCCAACATCACAGGGTCTTGTTCCTGGGGCGCTTGGACGATTTCCTTTTGATCATCTGCCATATCCGCACCTCAGCGGCAAGGAGTATATTGTGCGCATCATTGCGCAAGCGGATAAATCCACTGGACGATTCCAGCCTGGCCATTATAGCATGGCTCAAAGGCCACTGCAAAGGAATCGAGCTTCCAAAGAAGTGTGCTCCAGCACAATTCCTATTCAGCAGATGTTAGGCGTTGTTGCAAATAAGCGCGTAGCGCTTCCGCTGGCGTTTTTTCAGTAGTCAGCACGGCATCGACGCCGAATTTCTGAGCCAACTTCCGCTTGCTTTCCGCACCCATCCGCCGTCCAATAAAGACCGCGCAATCAGGCAACAAGTCGATAATCAACCTGGGATCATCATGATGCTGGTGTTTTTCTCCCTGACCAGCGCCATAGGGATTTTGCCGATTTTCAAACAAAACGCCATCGAATGAATAAAGTTGATAAACTGGAGCGATGCCAAAATGCCCTCCCCAAAGATTTCCGTTACCGTCGGTGGCAATGGCGATAAACAGGCGTTGGATATTCATAAGCATTGAGAATGAGATCAAGACCACTTGAGTGAGTAAGCATTGAAAGAACGACTCTGGAGCGGGCAGTGAGTCGGTCCTGGACAGGACCGAAAACAGGTACGCCCCTCGCACACGCGAATCTCGACGCCGCCGCCAGGAGCATCATCCATTGTCAAACGCCCTTTTTGCACCCAAAATTGGAGCATCCCTTGCAAGGCGCTGGATTGAATGTTCAATCGACGACTGAGCTCGCTGACCGTTAGCGGGACTGGCGAAGTCTGAATCTCATGAAGAATCGCATGAAGCATATACAACCTCCTTTGAGTTGCGTTTTGACATCTCAAGGCGAAACAACCTCTAACCTATCGCTGGACAGATCAGAAGAAGAGCATCTTTCCCCCTTGAAAAACCAGAAAGGCCGCGATCCATCCTAACATGAGTTGAATCGCAATACTCAACCACATCCAACGAATGCCGAGTTCCTGGCGTTGAGCCGCCATTGTCGCCACACAAGGACTATATAGCAGCACATAAACCATAAACGCCAATGCGGCTAACGTCCCATAGCCGCCACTACTCTCTTCGAAACCCTGGCGAATGGCCGTCATTAGCGCTGGGGGCTCTGAATCGGTTTCGGAAGGCAGGAGGTTGATGCCGATGATCGCAGGAATGCTCTTCAGCGTATCCACAATCGCCTGAACCAGATCCACCAACGCCTCCTTTGCTTGAAGAAAGAAGCCCACATCTTCCACCTCCGCCGAGGCGGCCTGGGGCGCATGATACACCTGAGCCAGGGTGCTTACCACCACCTCTTTGGCAATGAAGCCCGAAATGAGCGCGCTGGTATTTTCCCAATTGCCAAAACCGAGCGGCTCGAACACTGGGCTGATGGCCCCAGCCAGATGCGCAAATGCACTATCGTCCACAGGTGTATGCGCAAAAGAGCCATCGCCCTCGACCGGGATCGCCATAAACAGCCAGATGATGATGCTGACGCTCATAATGATGGTGGCTGCGCCCTCTAAAAACGACCGGGTGCGTTGCCACATTTCAGTCCACACATTGCGCACCGTGGGCATGCGATAGGCGGGCACTTCGATAAGAAGAGCGCTCTCCTCTGAGTGTTTGAAGATCGTCCGGCGCAACAACAGTCCCACCAACAATGCCATGACAACGCCCAAAAGATACATGGCCAACACCGCCACCGTGGCGTATCGGGGGAAAAAGATGGTGGCGATCAGCACATACACCGGCAGCCGGGCACCGCAACTCATAAAAGGCACTAACATTCCAGTAAGAATGCGATCGGAGCGACTTTCCAGGGTGCGGGTGGCGTAAATGGCAGGGACATTACAACCAAAACCGAGCACCAGAGGAACGAAACTCTTGCCGTGCAGTCCCAACTTCCGCATATAGCGATCCATCACAAAAGCGGCCCGGGCCATGTATCCGCTATCTTCCATAATGGCCATGCCCATGTAAAGAAACATCAACACTGGCACAAAAACCAGAACGCCGCCCACCCCGGCCAACACGCCATCGATGATTAAACTGGCTACCCAGGTGTCATGTAAATGCGCCAGAGCAAGCAGCTCGGTAACCCAATGTGCAAAATGTCCATTGACAAACCGGTCAATCCAATCGACCAGTGGGGCGGCGACATCAGTAGAGAGTTTGAAGATCACCCACATCACCCCTAAAAAAATCAACAAACCCGCCACAGGATGCGTCACGACCACATCCACCCGATCGGAGAGCGTTGGGCCTTGCCGTCGCCCCTGCACCACCTGATCCACCAGATGATGAATCCAGGTGTAACGCTCGTCAGCAATCAGGGTGTCTACATCTTCATGAAAAAGCTGACGCAGCCGCTCCGCTTCCCGATGGGCGACATCCAAAATCTTCTCCGAGTCGGCAACAGCCTTGACCTTGGCAAGGCATGTTTCATCCTCCTGAAGTAGCTTCAGCGCCAGCCACCGCAGCGGATAACGATCCCGCAATGCCTGGTGCTGACGCAGGACCTTGATTATGCGTTCGATTGCCGCCTCAATGGGCGGGCTATAACGCATGGGAGGGGTGTGACGCGCTTGCTTGGGCGCCGCTGGGCGTTGAGCCGCCACCACCATGTCGGACAACGCCTCTTTCAACCGATCCAGCCCTTTTCCGGCCCGAGCAGTCATAGGAATCACCGGGACGCCCAGCTGCTGCGACAAAGTCTCGATATCGATCTGCAACCTCTGACTTTGCGCCGCATCCATCATATTCAGCGCAAGAATCACCCAGGGCGTCATTTCTAGAATTTGCAGCGCCAAATAAAGATTCCGCTCCAGATTGGTGGCGTCCACCACCACAATCACAGCGTCAGGCTTAGCTTCAACGATAAAATCACGGGCAATGACCTCTTCCGCCGAAAAGGAAGAGAGGCTATATGCGCCCGGCAAATCGACGATATGAAAGACATCCTCGCCATGTTTCCATATCCCGGCCTTGCGCTCGACTGTTTTTCCAGGCCAGTTGCCGGTATGCTGGCTCGCCCCCGTCAAATCATTAAAAATGGTCGTTTTGCCGGTATTCGGATTCCCCGCCAGGGCAACAGTATACTCAGGCATCTCGATCCTCGGGCGTTCTGACCAGAATCTTATCAGCCATGCCCCGGCCAATGGCCAGCCGGGCGCCGCGCACGGCCACAAGCATCGGGCCGCCATTCACGTGCAGCACCTGGATGGTGACGCCGGGCGTCAGGCCCAGCTCGGTAAGACGACGAGCCAGGCGTCGCCCCGCGTCAATATGGATGAGCTGCACAGTCTCGCCGCGCCGCACACTGCTGAGGGGACGTCCCTGGTTATCATTCGTTTTACGGAGGGCCTGGGGCGTTGATGCTGTCGTCATAAAAGCCTCTGTGGATTTTTCAAAAAGATGTCACATCTATGATCTCAGGATGGTGTAGCGCCCCGGTGGGCGCCACCTCTATTTTCTGGGCGATGGTGAAATCCATCGAAATATGCTGTCCATTCACATCTAACAACATGGCTCGATTATCAGCCACCGCCAAAAGAACCACCTCCGCACCCGTGGTGACATGCTGCCCTCGCAAAAATGCGCTCAAGGCGTCATCTGGCGGAATGCCGACAATATGAGCTCGCTCTCCCACGGCGAGCGTTGCCAGCGGACGAGCAACCGGGCGGCGATCTGAAACGGATGAGGGCGGGATGGGTTGACGTTGGGGACTAAAGCGCGGTCGGCCTAAAAATTCGGCCAGACGCTCCGATAGATCATCAGGCGTGACATGCTCTAGACGACAGGCGATATCTTCAGCCTCTTCGGGTGTCAACCCCAACTTCTCTGAGAGGAACACCTCCCACAAACGTCGTTTTCGCAACACCCGCATGGCTACGGTCTCACCACGCTCAGTCAACGTCACACCTTTATAGGGTTGATAATGAACCAACTCCTTTTCCTCCAGGCGACGACACATCTGATTGGCGGAAATGGGAGAAACGCCCAAAGTCTCCGCCAGCTGGGCGATAGGAACAGGTTCGCCGTCATGCGAAAGGAGCGCAATGCGGAGCAAATACATCTCCGCCGACTCAGACATAGAATTCGTCATAGTTATGTCCGACCATAAAAAACAACATACTTATCGGTTAGCGTGTATCTTAACCGAAAGTATTTATGTGAGTCAAATTCCAGTTATCCTCTTGCTCACCATGACAACAGCACTATGGACTTGAAAAACGCGCATTCAACGCCACATTCTTAAGCACAAACATAAAACTTCACCTCCCCACCATACACCTTCGCCGCACAAAACGACGATAGCGTAAAACGCATATATTCGACGCTACGCGTTGGATGGGGTATAATTTCAAAAAACAGTAACTACTAACGTACCCGACTTCAATCACCACAAAGGCGCAAAGACACTCAGAACACCAAGAATTTCAAAGTTTTTTCTTTTCTTCGTGCCTTTGTGGCTTCGTGTCTTCGTGGTTTCTAGCCGGGCTACCTTAGTAGTAACAAAAAACAACTCCATCCACGTTTTCGTTTTTGGATATCACAGAGGGCGGCCTTTTGAATTTCCTGGCAGTGTAAACCTCATTCATGGCAACGAAAAAACTGATCGCCCATCTCACTCCCGAAATCAAATTGAGCCTTTCCGCCAGCCCGAATTCGTAACAGCAAACGCTACCGGCCAACGACGTGTTAGCCGTTACGATGACAACCACACAACTCTGCCAACATGATCGAAGGATACGTTGTCTTCGCCGTTCTGGTCGTCGCGCTTGTCGCATTCGCCACAGAACGCGTGCGCATCGACTTTGTGGCCCTGGCGGTAATGGTTGTCCTCATCCTGTTTGGGATCGTCTCACCACAAGAGGGGTTATCGGGGTTTTCCAATCCCGCCACCATTACAATCGCGGCGATGTTTGTGCTCAGCGCCGGGCTGCAACGCACCGAAGCGCCTGCCATAGCAGGGAACTACATCATCAGGATGGCGAACCAGAGTGAGAAGCGTCTGATTTTGCTTCTGATGCTTGCAACAGGCATCCTTAGCGCCTTCATTCTCAATACCGCAGTAGTGGCCGTTTTCATCCCCATCGTCCTTCGCATTTCCAAAGAAATGGATATTCCCCCCTCGCGTCTGCTGATGCCCATGTCATTTGGTGCGATTTTGGGTGGAACCTTGACTTTAATCGGCACTTCCACCAATCTCCTGGTGAGCAGCATCGCAGCGCAGGCAGGCTTGCAACCTTTTGGGTTTTTCGATTTTGCCCCCCTGGGAATGATCACACTTGCTGCAGGGGTGCTGTATATGTTTTTCATCGGTCGCCGCCTGCTGCCCAAGCGCCCTGTTGAATCTGATCTGCTGGGCAAATATGAGGTGCGAGAATATCTCAGTGAGATTGTCGTGCGTCCTGACTCTCCGCTAGTGGGTAAAAATTTAGGCAGTCTAGACCTGGCCGAGCGGTACGATATCACCGTATTGGACATTTTGAGAGATGGGCGAACCATCCAACTCCCTGGCTCTTCCCGTCGCATCTGGGCCAATGACGTGATCCTGGTGCGTGGGTCATTGGAACAACTTCTGGCGCTCCAGAAGGCTGAAAAACTTGAGATCATGCCCATCAGCGAAATGAAAGAGCAGGCGTTGTCCATGGATGACGAGATCGGATTGGCGGAAGTGGTCGTGGCTCCTGCATCATCCATTCTTGGTTTTACCATCAAGGAATTGAATTTCAGACAACGCTATGGCGTCGAAGCTATCGGCATGCTACGCCGTGGCATGTCGCTGACCGGTAAATTCACCCACGAATCGATCATGTCCGGAGATATGTTGCTGGTGGTTGGCGAGAAAAGCAACTTAACCCGGCTTCGCAACAATCCCGATTTCTTGCTCTTGCTGGATGTCCCCATGCCGGCGCCGCACAGCTCACAGGCCTTCGGAGCCATCGGCATCATGGCGGCAGTGGTGTTTGCCGCCATCCTGGGAGCCCCCATAGTGGTCAGCGCCCTGGCCGGGGCGCTGTTGATGGTGGCGACAGGCATCCTCTCCTTGGATGACGCTTATGCCGCCCTGGACAAACGCGTGTTGGTGCTGTTGGCGGGCATCCTTTCGCTTGAGGCGGCCATGGTCAATTCGGGCCTGGCCCAATGGATGGGGGATGCGCTTTTGAATTTCTTTGGCGACGCCCAACCATGGTTGCTGGTGGGAGCATTTTATCTTATGTCAATGCTCTTAACTGCAGCGATGTCCAATCAGGCCACTGCGGTGGTACTGGCCCCATTGGCCATTTCCACCGCCCAAACGCTGGCAGCAAGTCCGGTTCCTTTTCTTATGGCCATCACCTTTGCAGCCTCGGCAAGTTTCATGACCCCCGTTGGCTATCAGACCAATACGATGATCTACAATACCGGCCGCTATAAGTTCACCGACTTCACCAAAGTAGGTCTTCCTCTCAACCTGATTTTATTCATTCTTTCCACCTTACTCATTCCCATCTTCTGGCCATTGTATTGATTGGAGTTCGCACTATGTCAACACCTTTTTCTTTCGACCTCACTCACAAAGTCGCCCTCATTACCGGCGGCACTCGGGGCATTGGTCTGGCCATTGCCGAAGCATTTGCAGCCGCTGGGGCGAACGTTGTCATTGCCAGCCGCAAACAGGAGAATGTTGATCATGCTGTGAGTAAAATTCGCGCAGCGAATCATAATGTTTTGGGCATCGTGGCCCACACCGGCGAACAACGAGCCGTAGAGATGCTCGTGGCCCGGGCAGTCGAGACCTTGGGCGGCGTCGATATTCTGGTCAACAATGCCGCGACCAATCCTCATTTTGGCCCCTTGCTCTCGGCGGAGGAAAGCCACTGGGACAAAATTTTAGATGTAAATGTGAAGGGTTATTTTCGCACCGCCAAGGCGTGTGCGCCAATCATGCAAAAGCGTGGAGGCGGCAAGATCATCAACATTGCCTCCATTGCCGGACGTATTCCTCTGCCGGGCATGGGCGTCTATTCGGTCAGCAAGGCTGCGGTGCTGATGCTGACAGAAGCCCTGGCCGCGGAATTGGCCCCCCTTAACATCCAGGTCAACGCCATTGCCCCAGGATTGGTCAAGACGAAATTCAGCGCGGCGCTCTGGCAAAATCCGCAGATCTATGAGGCTGTGACGCGCGCCATTCCCCAACGACGCATGGCGGAGCCCCACGAGATTGCAGGTATCGCCTTGTATTTGGCCAGCCCGGCATCCGATTTCACAACCGGCGCCACAATAGTTGTTGATGGCGGCCAACTGGTGGGAGGGGCACAAATCAGCGATTGATGCGAGTTTGGCGACTTGTTTGGGCAGACGCCCAGGCCCGATTGGTTGGGTATCGGGCCTGTGTTCTATAATGGATATGGTGCGGTTCAAAGGCACGAATCCATTGAGGATAAATTCTCGCTCGGGCCGCTCAATTTCCGTTCGGGCCTGGGGGCATATGCGAGATTGCGTCGCCAAATGGCGTGCCTTGAGCTGCAACAATCCACTGAAAGAGGAGATTATCTTTTGAGCACTGCAACGATGCAACCCTGGATGCGCCGTTGGTCCCGGCGGCTCACACACCTGGTGGACAAGCATCAGCCATCAGAGACAACCATCCTGCTGATGCTGTCCATCATCATTGGGTTGGTGACCGGTTTTGCAGCGGTCATCTTCATTCAACTCATCGATTGGATCACGCATCTTTCTTTTGGAGCGATTCCAGAGACGGTCAGCAGCCTGGGGCGCTGGTGGATCATCATTATCCCTGTGGCAGGCAGCTTGATCAGCGGGCCGATCATCGCTTTCTTTGCCAGCGAAGCCAAAGGGCATGGCGTGCCCGAGGTGATGCAGGCTATGGTGCTCAATGGCGGACGCATTCGTCCACGGGTGGCGGTGGCCAAAATTGCAGCCTCATCCGTATGTATTGGCACGGGCGGTTCAGCAGGACGTGAGGGCCCCATTGTGCAGGTGGGGTCCACTTTTGGCTCCACCATGGGACAACTCTTTCGCATGTCAGATCGTCGCATTCGCAACCTGGTGGCATGCGGCGCGGCCGCGGGCATTGCCGCCACCTTCAACGCTCCCATTGCGGGCGTGGCGTTCGCCATCGAGGTGCTGGCCGGAGACCTGGCCATCAGCGTTGTTAGCAATGTGGTGATTGCTGCTGTGACCGCGGCGGTCGTTAGCCAGGCGTTTCTTGGGGCGGAGCCCGCTTTTCACATTCCCACCTATGCACTGAAGAACCCGGTGGAACTGCTGTTCTATGTAATTTTAGGATTGCTGGCGGGCGTAATGGGCGTCGTATTCATCAAGGTGCTTTACGGCATGGAGGATATTTTCGACAACTGGAAGAAAATGCCCATGTGGGTGCGTCCTGCCATCGGCGCTTTATTGCTGGGCGTGGTCGGCTTTGTCTACCCCCCCATCCTGGCCCAATTAGGCATCGATCCCGAACTGGCCCGGGTTGGACTCCCCGTCGTCCGCAACATTCCTCACATCTTTGGCGCAGGTTTCGACACTATCGAGGCCGCTCTGACTGGGCCTCTGCCCTGGCTCTTTCTCATCTCGCTTCTATTTCTCAAACTACTGGCCACAGCCCTCACCCTGGGCTCAGGAAATTCAGGCGGCGTCTTTGCCCCTGCGCTCTTTATGGGCGCGATGCTGGGCGGGTTCTTTGGACTGGCGGCAGATATGGCCTTCCCGCAATATGCCATCAATCCTGGCGCTTACGCCCTGGCGGGAATGGCCGCGGTCTTTGTCGGCGCGGCCCGGGCGCCTCTCACCGCCATCCTCATCGCCTTCGAGATGAGCAATGACTATAAAGTAATCTTACCCCTCATGGCCGCCACCATCATTGCACTGATTGTGGCCCACCGGATCCATCCCGAATCCATTTACACCCTCAAACTGGCTCGACGCGGATTGCGTCTGCGCTTTGGGCGAGATGTCGATGTGCTGGATGGTGTATTGGTGAGCGAAGTCATGACCAAAAACCCTCCCACCATTCGCGAAAACGAGACCATGGGCTATCTCGAAAAGTATTTTCTCACCACCCACCATCATGGGGTTATGGTGCTCAATGATAAGGATGAACTGGTGGGCGTCATCACCTTACAAGATCTGGAGCGCTGTTTGAACAATCGTCCCGAGGATTGTCGCGCTTACAAAGTGCGAGATGTGATGACGAAATCCATGCTGATGACTTATCCTGATGAGAGCATTGGCGATGCACTGCACAAGATGGCCGTACGAGACGTGGGACGGATGCCAGTGGTGGATCGCGACAATCCCACCAAATTGCTGGGGGCGGTACGGCGCAACGATATTGCTCGAGCCTACCAACGCGGCATACTACGCCGCGATGTGCTTACCGAGCGAGCCAATTTGCTGCGAGCCAGTCGCACCGGAGGCACAGAATTTATCGAACTCAGGGTGGAGCCAGGCTCGGTGGCGGAGGGTAAGAAGGTAAAGGAGCTGGACCTGCCTGAAGGCGTTCTGCTCACTACCCGATTCCATGACAACAAACATCATCTCCTTCATGGCAACGATCTGTTATCTGCTGGCGATGTCGTGCTGGCGTTGGCCGAGCCAGAGGATGTTGAACCTCTAAAAGCCTTGTTTAAGCGAAGGCAGCTGACGATACGCCCCGAAAGCGGGCCGTTCGAATAATCAGCCAAAGGGGCGCAGTCAGTTGATGCGCCCCTTTTCTTTAGGAGGCCCTAATGTTCTCATCTCTGCGCAAAGCGCCTCGGAATATTTGGGCGCTTTCACTTACCAGTTTTTTCCGGGACGTAGCCAGCGAAATGCTCGTGCATTTGCTGCCGCTATTCCTGGCCAACGTATTGGGCATCCGCACTTCCATCATCGGGCTTATCGAGGGAATCGCCGAAACCACCGCCAGTTTGATGAAAATCTACTCGGGCTGGCTTTCGGACAAATTGGGCAGACGCAAGGAGTTGACCGTGGCTGGATATGGGTTGGCTGCCCTTGCCGCCCCACTCTTACTCATCGCCCGAAGCTGGCCTGTTGTGCTACTTTACCGATTTTTGGATCGTTTGGGTAAAGGGGTGCGCACAGCCCCACGCGACGCCCTCATCGCCGATTCCATCACGCCTGAACATCGAGGCGTTGCTTTTGGTTTGCACCGAGCTGCAGATACAGGCGGCGCTTTCGTTGGATTACTGCTGGCCATCTGGCTGGTCTGGCGCTCGCAGTTGGGCGAATGGCAGCTCACTGCCGACACATTTCGCGCCATCGTCTGGTGGGCACTAATCCCGGCCATCCTGGCAGTGGCGACTGTGGCGTTTGGCGTCAAAGAAACCTTAAAAACAACTCCGCCAAACGCTACTCCGCCCCATTTCACCCTTGCTGGTTTGGGACGTCCATTCCAACGTTTCCTGCTGGTGATGATCCTGTTCACGCTAGGAAACAGCACCGACGCGTTTCTAGTCCTACGCGCCCAAAGCTCGGGCGCTTCGGTCGTCATGGTCCTGGCCATGATCGCGGGGTTCAATCTGATTTACGCGCTACTGGCGACGCCGGCAGGCGCAATTTCCGATAAAATTGACCGTCGCAAAGTGGTGATTACTGGCTGGCTACTCTATGCACTGGTCTATTTGGGCTTCGCCTTTGCCAGACATCCTTGGCATTTCTGGTTGCTTTATGGGGTCTATGGCGTGTACTACGCGCTGACCGACGGCGTCGCCAAGGCGCTGGTCGCAGACTTTGCTCCCGCGGCAAAGCGTGGGACCGCTTATGGCATATACAATGCGGCGGTGGGGCTGACGGTGCTACCCGCCAGCGTCATTGCAGGCATACTTTGGCAAGGAATCGGGACATGGATGGGGTTTGGACCCGCCGCGCCCTTTCTTTTTGGCAGCAGTTTATCGCTGCTGACCGCGACGCTTCTCTGGCGTTGGGTGCGCTAATTCGTCGTCCGCAGGGTTGTTTTTTGTGTTAAAATAGAATTGCCGACGCATCGCACTGGAATCAATGCCAAGATGACGCGGCGGCTGCTTCGCGGATATCATCGAATCTTCATGGATCTCAGCCAACCTGGCGCGGGCGGCCAGGCTCGTGAAACACACCCCGTGATGCGTGGCAACCTCACGCATTACGCATCAACCATTACAAGGCTTGCAAACTCGGCCAAGATTGACGTCGAAATAGGTTCGCCGACGCCGCCAGACCTATTTTCAAAGCAGGAGATCATGCACATGATCGACCGAAAAAATATCCAAAAACTCAGCCCCTACCTCTACGAAATCCCCACAAGTTTCCGCCAGGATATGCGCGTGCCCGCCCGCATCTATGCGGACGAGCGTATCCTGGAAGCCTCACTACGGGATAAATCCCTGATCCAATTAATCAATACGTCAACCTTGCCCGGCATCGTGGGGTACGCCCTGGCCATGCCAGACATTCATCAGGGGTATGGATTTCCCATCGGCGGCGTCATAGCCACCCGCGTGTCCGATGGCGTGGTCTCTCCCGGGGGAGTGGGTTACGACATCAACTGCGGCGTGCGCCTGCTGGCCTCGGAGCTGGAGGAAGGAGAGGTGCAACCCCATCTTGACGATCTGGCCACGATGCTTTACCAGCATGTGCCCAGTGGCGTGGGCGTGGGCGGGTTCCTCAAACTCTCGAAAAAGGAGTTGAACGAGCTTTTGGAAACCGGCTCGCAGTGGACGCTAAAAAAGGGATATGCAACGCATGACGACCTGCGACACACAGAAGAAGAGGGCATGCTAGAAGCTGCCCGTGCGGACAAGGTAAGTGATCGGGCTAAGAAGCGCGGCCAGGGGCAGGTGGGCACCCTGGGCGCGGGCAATCATTTTGCCGAGATCGATGTAGTAGAGAAAATTTTCGATGACGAAGCCGCGGCCGCTTACGGGCTCTTTCCTGGCCAGATCACGGTGCTGATCCACTGCGGTTCCCGCGGGTTGGGACATCAAGTCTGCACAGACTATGTGCAACGGTTTCAGGGAGCCATCAAACGCTATAACATCCTGCTTCCCGACCGGCAACTTGTTTGCGCGCCCATTCAGTCTCCAGAAGGTCAGGACTATCTGGCGGCTATGGCTGCTGCAGCCAATTTCGCCTGGGCCAACAGGCAGCTGCTCACCCATCAGACCCGGGAAGCGTTTATGAAGGTGTTGGCGGGCAAGGTGGCGAACTGGGATTTACGACTGGTATATGACATCGCCCACAACATGGCCAAGATCGAAACCCACGAAATCGATGGGAAAAAAGTGCAAGTCTGCGTCCATCGCAAGGGAGCCACACGGGCCTTCGGCCCGGGCCATCCCGTCCTCCCGCCCGATTATCAAGGTGTGGGGCAACCAGTGTTGGTGCCAGGCAGCATGGGCACGGCTTCCTATGTGCTAGCGGGCGCACCAGGAGCCATGCGCCAGACCTTTGGCTCCAGTTGCCACGGAGCTGGCCGACAGATGAGCCGCAAAGCGGCCAAACGACAGGTGCATGGTCGCGAATTGCGAGAGAAACTCGAGGCCCGGGGCATTGCGGTGCGTGCGGGCAGTCTACGCGGGTTGGCCGAAGAAGCGCCTATTGCCTACAAAGATGTCAGCCAGGTGGTAGACATCGTGCACAAGGCGGGCATTGCCCGCAAAGTCGCGCGCTTGCGCCCCATCGCCGTGGTCAAAGGCTAGTCGTGGTTTGGAGCGTCCTGGCGTATGTCGTAAGATGACGCACACCCCCTTCACTTTCCCCAAAATTCCCAAAACGAACTTCATCCTCACCATGTCTACCTCTTCTTTCTGGCGCCACATCGCGCTACTGGTGGCCGCAGCGCTGCTCATGGCTTTCTCTTGCACTGCGCAAGATGATGGAGACAAAAAACTTGACGACGAAACCGTGGGGCCCTATCAGCTCTCGGTGTGGGTAAGTCCTGAACCGCCCATTGTGGGATCGCTGCGCATCGCCGCCCAGCTCAGAGCAAGCGAGACAGGCGCACTCACCACCGCCCCCACAATCACCATCACCGCCAGCGCCCCCCACACCGATGTCCTTGAGTGGGACATGATGCGCATGGCAGAGAGCTACGCCGCCGATATCGATCTCCCATATGCCGCCACATGGCAAATAGAGATCCACGTCGAAGATGGAACCCACAAGGCAACAGCATCATTTCCGCTGCACGTGCAACCTGCCCCCATCGATAACAACCTGGTGCGTCTGGCCGCCTTTGCCACACTGGTGGTGCTGGCCACAGGATGGTGGTTTTGGGGACGGCATCCCCGCAAAAAACGAGTGCGTAAACGCATCTTCATGCCCCGGCCCGACGAATAAAATTGAGTGTCCGATTCAGTAATCTCTGCAAGGTCACTTAATTTTTTCAAATCCCTTTACCGCGAATGTTCGAAGAGACGAAGACCTTTCTTGCTTTCTTTCGTCTTCGTGTCCTGCGCGGTTTATGTGGGGACATGAATCGTCGCTAAACTTCTTATACGCGACTTAGCTGGTGCGTTTGGCAATGACCAAGGTAAAATCATCGAACCGGGGGGCATCTCCTTTCCAGGCCTGCACATCCTCGTGAATGGCTGCCGCCATCTCTTCCGCAGAACGCCCCCACAACGCGTGAATGCGCTCATAGAAGCGTTCCCGTCCATAGGCTTCCATGTGCTCATTGACAGCATCGGTGACGCCATCGGTGTAGAGGATAATATAGTCGCCCGGAGCGACCCCTTGCCAGCGTTCTTCGATGTGGATATCGGGCAAGATGCCCAGGGCCATGCCTTTGCCGCGCAAGGGGATAAGTGTATCCTTGCGAGCTAGCAATGCCAGGCCATGCCCACCCGAAGCATAACGCACCAGGTGAGAGCGTTGATCGAGCATGACATAGAACAAGGTGACGAAGAGATCGGAATAGGTCGTGTCGAGGATCGCTGTGTTCACACGCCGCAACACCACCGCCGGAGAAGGATCGCGAGCAGCGACCAGCCGCATGGTGGTGCGGCTCAGCGCCATATATAACGCCGCGGGAATGCCTTTATCGGCCACGTCAGCAATGACCAACCCCAATCGCCCATTTTGCAGGGGGATGAAATCGTAAAAATCGCCACCGATCTCCCGGGCAGGCTCCCATCGGGCCGCAAATTCATAGCCCTTGAATCGAGGCAACTCATCGGGAAGGAAACCGAGCTGGATATCTCTCGCCACCTGTAGCTCGGTGGCGAGACGTTCTTGTTCAATGGCGGAAGCATACAATCGGGCGTTGGCAATGGCCAGGGCTACGGCATCGGCCAAAGCTGTCAGGATGAATTCATCCTCCTCGCTGAATGCGCCCACCCGATCGCTCTGCACATCCAGCACGCCCAACACGTCATCTTCGAGCTTGAGAGCAACTGCGATCTCACTACGGGTGTCAGGCAATAGTCGGGGATCATCCGGAATATAGAAAGGATCTTTGGTCACATCAGGCACATTGCGCAAGCGACCATGCGCGGCCACCCAGCCGATGACGCCCTTTCCCAATAGCTCATAACGTCCTTTGCGTCGCCACAACGCATGTGTGGTGCGATCGCTAGAGGCCTTGAAGAGTAACCGTTTGCTTTCGGGATCGAGTTCGAAAATCTGAACATGATAATAGCCAAACGCCTCAGCGATGATATCGACCACGTAGGAAAACAGTCGATCCATATCCAGAATAGAGACCACCGAACGGGTCACGCGGGCCAGGGTTTGCAACTGATTTGCCCGGCGACGTTCAGCGTTTAGTAGCCGCACTTCGCCCAATGCCGCCGCGGCCTGATTCGCCAGAATACGAAGCAATGTGAGATGCTCCTGGGTGAACGCATTAGGCTCTTGACTTTGCACCGAAACAACGCCCAGGACCTGATTGGCCACCAGCATGGGTGCAAACAGAGCGGATGCCGGTGGGGTTGGGCTCTGATAGCTGGGATGCGCTGGCAGATTTCGCCATTCCTTCTGAAAATCGTACACTAACAAGGCCTGACGGGTTTCCTTGAGCCACCCCATAATGCTATGCGCAGCGGGTGAGTCATACCAGGCCGCGGGTTGAGCCCGTCCTGATTCATTCCAGGCGAATAATTGCGTCTGATGCGGATGAAACAGCACGATATGGATACGGGCGGGTGGAAGGAACCGTCTGGCCTGGGATTGCAAAAGCCCGAGAATAGCGGGTTCATCCAGATCGGTGCGGGCCAGGGCCTGGCTGGCTTCGAGCAGGATTTCGAGCGCGTTTGCGAAGTGTGCGGGCAACGCATTGGTTTTGACCAGGATCAACACATTGCGCCCCTGCTCTCGGCGATAGCTGATGATATCCATCTTCTGGCGCATCAAAAAGATGCCCACTCCGCCCACGCGACGATCTTCCAGCGGCCCCGACGACTCCGGCGCCGGAGCGCTGGTGGGATCAAAGAAGATGCCTTCATCGATCAATTCGATGATGACACTGCGTCCATCGCGCTTCATGCGAAGCATGATGGGACCGCCGCGCCCGGCATAACCATGCTCAACGATATTGCTGACCGCTTCATCCACGGCAAGCTGAATATCGAATAACGCATCTGGATCCACCCCCCATGCCTGGCAACTTTCCGCGACAAAATCCAGCGCCCGGGCGGCAGCCTCGGGCCCAGCGTGAAGAATCAACTCACGGACGTCCTCCATACGTTGTTACAGCTCCAAAACCCCGTACGTGTTTTTAGGGATTTCAGGGAGCGCAATTTGGCGCGAATTCATCAGATTCAGTAGATCACGATTGCGAGAGCATGTGTCCAGCCGGATTGCGAATCCGGCGGGTTTGACGCTCGAATCACCGCCAGATCACGGATTCGGCTCTGCGTATCATGGCAAATCGTGATCTACTGAGATTGCTGAGGAAACGCTTCACATTTGGGGCAGACATCGCCAGTCTCGTCAGATTGTGAATCCGCCCGGAAAAAAGAAACGCCTCCATTATCAACACAAAGCGAGGGCGTTTTCAACTAGAAACTGCCAACAGCTTCTGCTTCGGTCTCAAAGAACTTGAAATACTCGTCCAATCCTGCCAAATCAAACACTTCTTGTAACTTGGGTGGCGTTTCTGCCAGAAAGATATCGCCTCGCTTGAATTTGCGGCACTCCTTGGCTGTCGAGATGAGCACGCGTAACGCCGCAGAGCTGAGAAAGTTGACATCGGACAAATTCAGAACAAGTTTATAGCGGCCATTCTTCATGACCGATTTCAGCGACTCCTCCAACTGAGGAGCTGTGCTGCTATCAATACGGCCATGTGGAATAAACAAATCACAGCGCTTCAGTTGTTTGTGATCCAAAGAAAATGTTTTGAGGGTCATGTTATTACTCCGAGGTGAAAAAAGAGGATAGTCATGCTACTTCGAAGGTCTTGGATGTATTGATGGTTGAAACGGTTACCTGTTGCTCTTGAAAATGCCGGGCATACTCCGAGGCGCTGACGCCCATCCCCACCACAATCCACAACAGCGCAGTCATGTGCGGATAGGTAAGGTTGAAAAGATAATGATCCAGGATGCCAGCCGCCAACAACCCCACAATAGCGCCCAAAATGCCCAACATCAACGCTTCCAGCCGTGGGTCCTGATGCACATGACGCAATCCATTGACGAGAATGTTGAGGAACACAACCATCGTCATGATGAAGGCTGCGACCCCCACCAACCCCATTTCTTCGGCCATGAGCAGATAAAGGGAGGAGACGCCAATATAGAGATCGATTTCGGGCGTGCCTGTAAAACCCACGCCAAAGATGGGGTGTCGGCCAATCAGTGTGAGCGCATCCTTGTATTCTCCTAGACGCATCAATGTGGCCCGATCCTGCAAAGTCAGTCCCTCGACAAAGTGCTGAACATAGGATTGAGCAAAAGGCAAGAACAACATCAACACCCCAAAAAAAACGCCGGCAACGATTCCCCACAACAGCAATTTGCGGTAACGCATCACGCCAATGGCCCCCAAACCGATGATAAATCCCACCAGCGAGCCACGGGAGATGGTCAAAAAAAGGGCTGCTACATCCAATAGCACCATTACTACCACCCATCTGCGAGGAAAAAGCGGCTCCTGGCTGGCAAGTTGAGGCAGCGTGATGACGCCCACCAGGATCAACAGGCCGCCAAACACGTTGGGGTCGATGCTGGTGCCGATGGCCCGCATCACCCCGTGGGGATCATCTTCCACAAAACGCAAGGCGCCATATCCTCCCGGATAACCAAAACGCGCCAAGCGGTCCAAAACCCAGACCGTGACGTCACGGGGAAGCACATAGAAAAGAATGCCCAAAATGGCCGCGCCCGCTCCTCCTAGCATCAAAGCCCGGGCCAACAGAAAAAGCGAATCCTCATCTCGCACCACATTGATGACGATGAAGAACAAAGTAATACTGAGGATCATCTCCATAAATTGGCGCAGATTGTTGGAGGTGGGGCGGGCGTATTGCAAACCGAGTGCAAAACTAAATGCAGCCAAAAATAAAAACACCAAAACCATGCCGCCCAGAGATGAAAACTCGAATCGGGTCTCACGAGCCAGGGCGTAACGCAGCGCCCACACCCCAAACGTGGCGAAGATGGCCAAATCCAGAAAACTGGGCGTAAACACGATCTTGAAAGGCATGGTGGCAAATGGCAACAAGGTCGCCATCAAAAGAATGCCAACCAACCCCCACAAAGGACTACGCAACACCACCACGGCGCCAATCGACGCCAAAACCAATCCTAAAGCGATCACAGGTCCCGCCACGCCCACCAGTAACCCCGCGGCCAAACTGCCAGCCAACAACAGCAGCAAAATCGCCCAACGCTGCTTCATGGGGTCGGGGGAGACCAGTTGCGTGCGGAATTTATCCAGATAGACGTGAAACATAGCCCCTTATTCTACGGGCTAACCACGATCTTCGTCAACACCGCCGCATTGTCGATCACCGCATCCTGCGGACCCGAAAGTGGCAAACGATAAAGATCGGAAAGACGATAAAGGCCGGTGCGCAGTTGATATGTCCCAGAAGGCAACCCCATGGGAAGAATCAGAGGATACGAATCATCGAAAACCTGGCCCGGCTCCCACATACTGGTGGGCCACCAACCATCAAGGGGCGATTTATCATAGCCAGCCGCCATCTTCCCTGATTTATCCATCAAATGCACGAACACCTGATAATCCTCATCCACCGGGGCCAAGCCCTGCCAATATAACTTCAGGGGCAATGTTTCACCGGGTGAAAAATCGCTTTTGGGCAAATCATATCCCGCCAAACGGATACGATCGCCCGCCTGGAAATCTGTAGGATGGGCAATATCATAATCGGGGGAGTGCACCGGAATGGCTCTCAAAATGGCGACATCCTGAGATAAAGCCTCTTCAAAATCTGATGTGACAGGATATTGACGCAATGTTGGCAGATCATACAGCCCTACATTTACCAGCACCTTTGTCGGCGTCTCGACGCCCCCAGGCAGCAAAATATGATACCGATCCACGACCACCTGACCAGGCTCCCAAAAACGCGTGGGAAAATTCCCCCAGCCGGGATAAGCGTCGACTTGAGCGAGCACCTTATGGTCTCGCCCATAAAGATGAATGAAAACGCTGGCGTTATAGGGAACTTTGTCAATCGCCTGCCAATACAACGTGATTCGAATGTTCTCTCCCGGATGCACCGTTTCGGGCTGCACCTGCGCCCCCAACAACATGATACGTCCATCGAAAACAACTGGTTGGCGGCGGGCTTCCACCGGTATTTCGTCGGCAGTGATGAAATTGGGGCGACGATACGCCTCTGGAATGACCCACCCCACACTGTAAAGCGAAACGCCCAATAAGACCAAAGGAGGAATGGCAAGCCACCACTCTCGCGTTGGCAACCACTCATCCCATCCCATCAACAGCAAAATCGCCAGACCTGAGATGGCTGAAAAAAGCAATCGTCCTTGCGTTCCCGGCGTGATGCTCGTCCAGACCGCCAGGGAAAGGATCATCAATCCCAGCCATAGCGCCAAAAGTATCAGAAATGCGTGACGCCGTAAAGGTCGCAATTGGAGTCGACGTCGCCAGACCCCCTGCAAAAAACCAATGACGCTAACTGTCAAAAAGATGTCCCATGCTCGATAGAATGACTCTGGCAAATGCACGTTGAACCACCCAAACAATCCTAACAGACTGATGCGCAACCCCTGAAATTCTGTGCGGAAATGAAGCGGCGTCTTTCGCGATCCCACAATATCTAAAAAAGGAGTCAATGCAGTGGGATCTCCATAGAGTTGCCAATTGCGCCAATACCAGGGTGTAGCAATCGCGATGGCCGCCAGCCCTGTCAACAATGCCGAAGGCCACGTTTTTCGGAAATCGCGATATAGAAAAACATGAACCACATACACCATGCCCACAATCAGCCACAAATCGAGCCCATTGAGTTTGCTCAGAGCAGCCAATCCAAGAAAACTCCCCAACAACAACGCCTCGGCCCGATGCGGAACCGTTCGGAAATCGGCGCCAAAATAATCAAGCAACAACCACAAAATAAAGGTGCTCAGAAAAACAATAAGATCATCATTGGTGACGGCCGCAGAGATAAAAAGAAACTGTGGCAAAAACGCTACAAAGGCAGCGCTTGCCAGGGCAAACGACCGCCGATGAGGAAAAAGTCCCTGTGCGATTTTCCAGACAAAAAACACCGTGCCAGCACCAAGCAGCACCGAAAAAAATCGCATCAAGTGCATGGCCAACGTCATCCCCCGCCACGGCCAGCGTTCATCAGGGGGATGAAGAAAGGCGCTTTTATTCCCTGGCAACATGGGGTCGCCGATGCTAGCGTGGGGATTTTGCTCGGGAGGGGGAGGCGTGGACATATCAATCCAGGAAACAATAAGGATCCCCACCGCATAATACAGTGGAGGCTGACCGCCCTCCTGTCCGTAAAGCGCCTCGTCCGCCTCGTCCCCACCCAAAACCGGCAATGAGTGAGTCTCCGCCAGATGTTTGATAAAATAGATGTGTTGCACCTCGTCGGGGGCTTCGAAGATGGGGGACGCGATGCTAAAGGCCACCGCCAAGATGAAGTAGCCCAATAACACATGCCAAATGCTGGGATGAAGGATTCGTCTTGCCATCATGTTGATCGTTTCATCATATCCCAGGAATCGAAAAAACAGCAACCATTACTTCCCGCATCAAACCAAGCCCCTCCGATCTAGCACCGCTTCATATGAGCTCAGGCAGGCCCGGGCGATGGCGTCCCAGCCAAAGCGCCGTGAGTGATTTTTCGCGTTCGTCTCCAACCGAAGCCGCAACGCCGGATCGGTTAACACCTTTTCCACCGCATTGGTCATGGCCTGAACATGATCGGGCGGCGCAAACATGACGGTTTCGGCATGCCTGAGATCGGGGTAAGGGACGACTGGAGGCGTGGTGACAATAGCCATTCCGTGCTCCAGCGCGGCCATAAAACTGCCGCGCCGGTAGGATGCGCCATCCTGGTAGGGCAATAGGCAGACGTCAGAGATGTGGAAGGCGGCAGAAACCTGCTGTTCGGGAATGTGGTCGGTCCAGTGCACGCGTTCGTTGAGTCCGGCCTCGGCGATACGGGCCTCGACCTGTTGCAGATAGGCATAATTGGTCGGGTCCGAAGCGCCTACCCGACCGCCGATCATCAACAGATGCACATCCATCTCCCGTTTCACCAGATCTTTCAACACGTCCACCAGCATCTCGCCGCCCTTGCTGGCGTTGAGAAAACCAAAATAGCAGATGAGCGGCGCTTCTGAAGGGATGCCCCAATGCGCCCGCCACGTGGCCCGATCGAAATTCGGGGGCGGATTGTCGGGGATATTGCTGCCAATGGGAATCTCCACCACGTCGGGACGAATGGCGCGTAGTTGCAACGTATCTTCTGGGTTGGTAGAGATAGCGACATCCATTGTGCGAGCCAGGGTGTGGACGACCCAGTTACGGGCATTCAGCCAGTGTGCTTTAGGAAAGAGGTAGGGAGGCAATAAATCATGAAAGGTGACTGCCGTCAGGGAGCGCGGGCGTTGCGACCAGGGACGCCAGGACCACAGGTTAATGGCCGGGTGCATATCGAAGGCCGCGGTTTGATATTGTATATGCACCACATCGGGCTGCCAATCAGCGGTAAACGCATCCAACGCGTCCCACAAGCGCCACCCCCAACCTTGGATCTGAGGAAATACCGCCACGCCATCATCCTCAACCACAGGCGTCGCCCTGATCGTGGTCAAAATCCCCACCTCATGACCGGCAGCGACCATCGCACGGGCAAGTTCCCGCGTGTAATCGGCCACCCCGCCCTGCATGGGGGGGTATTCACCAGTAATGAAGAGGATGCGTCGGGAGTTTGTCATACCTTCAATCCTGATTTTAGCACCTGCTCGTACGCGGCCATCCGCTGCGCCCGCAGATCGCGTTTGTGCCCCACCAGCCATTTGGCGCCCTCCCGCAGCCATTGGAAGAGGAAGGTTGCCAGCAGCCACCAACGCAGAAGTTCCGCCCAGACCGGACCATGATATTTGTGCGCGTAGCGCACCCGACTGCTGAAAAAAGCAATATCGCGACGAGCCACGGCCTGTTCGCTGGATTTTCCCTCGTAATGAATGACCTCAGCCGCAGGATCGTAGGCGATGCGCCAGCCCGCGTCTTTGGCCCGTTTGCACCAATCCAGCTCCTCGGAATACATGAAAAAGCCCTCGTCCAGCCCTCCGATCTGCTCATAAACCTCTCGCCGGACCATAAACGCCGCGCCCACCAGCCAGTCCACCTCCTGCGGGATGTCATCGGGCGTATCGGCCATTGTATAATAGGCGAACAGCTTCAGGCCCGGAAAATAATGCTGGATGATGGTGCTTTCGGCAAAGAGCATCATCAGGGTGGGGAAACGGCGTCGGCTGGGCTGATGGCTGCCGTCGCCATACCTCAACCGCGGCCCCACCACGCCAACATTGGGGTGGGTTTGCAAGTAGTGGATGAGTTCAGCAATGCTGCCCGGTTGCGGCTCGGTGTCGGGGTTGAGGAAAAAGAGATAGCGTCCTTGCGCCACTGCCAGGCCCTGATTATTCCCCCTCGTAAATCCGCGATTGTCAGTATTGGCGATGATCCGCACCGCGGGAAAAGATTCCTGCACCGCTCCCACCGTGCCGTCCTGGCTGGCGTTGTCCACCACGATGACCTCGTAGTCAACCCCCTTTCCTACGGCTTCAGGCAGGGCCGCCAGACACCCCAACAACAGCTCCCGCACGTTCCAAGAAACGATGATGATGGAGAGATCGGGCGTGCTATCCTTGCCGTCCATCCGTTGCTGCATACTCACTTCACGCCCCCTCAAAACGTACGTTCCACCACGTAGCGGGCGATGTCGGCCAGGGCGTCCCGTTCGACAATGGCCGGCAAATCCTCCAGATCGGCCAGCGCTGCATCGATAAAAGTCCGGGCTTCATCGTGAGCCTGGGCAATGGCGTCGGAATCGCGAATCAAGGCCACCACATCATCTACGATGGGATCGCCAGTGGGACGACCTTCGATCTGGCTCACAACCTGCTCGCGGCGTTGCGGTTGTTGGATGTAGAAATAGACCGGAAGGGTGATGATGCCGGAGCGCAGATCGGAGCCCGCAGGCTTGCCCAGCGTGGCTTCATCCGCTGTGAAATCGAGGATATCATCGATGATTTGAAAGGCCATGCCCAAATGGTAACCAAATCGGCGCAAGGATTCTTCCAAACTCACGGGCGCTCCTCCCAGGACTGCTGGCGCTCGCGTCGCCAGCTCGAACAACGCTGCAGTTTTGCCATAAATGCGCTCGTAATAGCCTTCTTTAGGTTGAGACCAATTGCGAGCACTGAACGCCTGCCGCAATTCGCCATCAACGATGATGTTGAGGGTATTGGCGAAGAGTTGGATGACCCGGGGATGAGCTGTTTCCGCGACCAGGCCCGCGGCCCGGGCGAAGAAGAAATCTCCAGCCATGATGGTGCTGCTGGGCGTCCACACCGCGTTGAGCGTGGATTGGCCCCGGCGCAACAGTGCGCCGTCGATCACATCGTCATGCACCAGGGTGGAGGTGTGCAGGGCCTCGATGGCCGCAGCCAGATGGATAAGCCGCTGAGGATCGCCAGGGGGGTAAAATCGTCCGGCCAGCAAGGTGAGCATGGGGCGCACGCGCTTGCCGCCGCTGCGGATGAGCAATTGCAGCGCTTCAGTAAGAGAGGGATAGGCGTTGCCCACGGCCTTCTGCATCTTCTTTTCAACGGCGGCCAGATCATCGGCTACCAGGGCGCGGGCTGAAGAAAGAGTCATCAGAGATTGGGAGATTAAGAGATTGGGAGATTGAAGAACGTTCGAGCCGTTGCGGTTGTGCGAGAGGCGGCCTCCTCGAAGGGCATCTCCCACAATTCAGCCAGCTTCTCGGCCACCAGCTTCACCCGGGCGGGTTCGTTGCGCCTGCCCCGGAAGGGATGCGGCGTCAGGTAGGGCGAGTCGGTTTCCAGCATCAGGCGGCCGGGATCAAGCTGTTTGGCCAGCGCTTGCAGATTGCGGGCGTTCTTGAAGGTGACAGGCCCGGCCAAGCCCAACACAAAGCCCAGATCATACGCCTCCTGCGCCATCGCCAGATCGCCCGAAAAGCTGTGCAACACGCCCGGCCAGGGACGTCGGGCCAGGGGCGTGCCGGGCAGCCGCTCCTTCACCCAGACCCGCAGCTCGGCCATCATCGGCCCGTGGGCCTCACGGTCGTGCAGGACAACAGGCAGGCCCAGCTCTGCGGCCAGGTCCAGTTGCAGGCGCAGGACGCGGAGCTGCTGGTCCATCGGCACGGTCTTCCAGTAATCGTCCAGCCCGATCTCGCCAATGGCCACCACTTTGGGATGCACGGCCATCGCGCGGATGTTTTCCAGCCAGTCGGACTGGAAGTTTGCGCAGTCGTTGGGATGAATGCCGACGGCCGCGTACACCTCGGGATAGCGATCGGCCAGGGCGATGGCCTTGCGGCTGCTGGAGACATCCACGCCCTGGGTGACCATCGCCACCACACCCGCATCCCGGGCGCGGGCCACCACCTCATCCCGATCTTTATCGAAATGAGGCATATCCAGATGGCAGTGAGAATCGATCAAAACAGCCAAGGGGCCCTCGCCATCAATCAAGCGTGGATCCCCGCCATCTTCAGGCCCGCATCCAGGATGGCGTCCAGCCTGTCGCCGTGGGTGGTCTCGGCATAGACGCGGATGAGGGGCTCGGTGCCGCTGAAGCGGATGGTGAGCCAGCCGCCATCTTCCATAATGAATTTGTAGCCGTCGATGGTGACCTTTTCTTTCACCTTCAGACCGGCGATGGTCTCGGGGTGAGCTGCATCCAGCCGTTTCTTCGCCTCTTCCTTGAACGCATTGGATTCCAGCGGAGTGTCGATGCGATGGTAGTAGTGCGGTCCGCCCACCATCCCGAAGAGCCGATCCAGCAGCTGGGTGGGTTTCAGGCCCGTCTTCACCATTAAATCCAACAGGAAGAGATTGCCCAGAATGCCGTCGCGCTCGGGGATGTGGTCGCCGAACGCGTAGCCGCCGCTCTCCTCGCCGCCGATCATCGCGTGCACTTCCTGCATCTTGGGCGCGATGTACTTGAAGCCGACGCCCGTCTCGTAGATGGGCACATCGAACTGCGCGGCCAGCTTGTTGAGCATCGTGGTGGTGTTCAGGCTCTTGACGATCGGCCCGCGCTCCCCGCGGATATCCAGGAAGTACATCGCCAGCAGGCCGAAGACCCGCAGCTGGTCCACGAACTGGCCGTTTTCATCGCCCAGGCCGCATCGATCCGCGTCGCCGTCCATAATGCAGATGGCGTCCGCGCCGTGGGCTTTGCCGAAAGCCAGGCCCGCGTCCACGTTGGGCGGGATGGGCTCGGGCCGCTTCATCTCGGGGAAGATGGGATTGCGCTCATAGTGCGTCTCGAGGACCTGGGTTTTGCCGCCAGTCAGCAACTCGCTGAGCCAGCCTGCGCCGTTGCCCCACATCGGCTCCACCGCGATGGTCAGGCCCGCGTCGCGAATGGGCTGCAAATCCACCAACTTCTCGATCTGGGCCACGTACGCGGGTTTGGGATCGAAAGGCATAATCAGCCCCGCGTCCACGCCCTCATCGAATTTCATCCGTTTGACGTCGGCCCTCTCGTCGGGGATGCGGGCCTCGATGGCTTTCAGCCCCGATGGCGCAATGGCGCCGCCCTGGGGATCCCGCACCTTGAAGCCGTTATCGCTGGGCGGATTGTGGCTGGCGGTGATGTTGACTGCGCCGATGGCGTTGCGAGCCACCACGCTAAAGGAAATCACCGGCGTGGGTGTGCTAAAGCCGGTGAAATGCACGGGGATGCCGTTGGCGGCCAGCACTTCGGCCACGGCAGCGGTGAAATCCTCCGCGCCAAAGCGACGATCACCCCCCACGACTACGCCCTGCTGCACCTGTGCGGGCGAATAGGTTGTTTTGAGATAGTCGGCAAAGCCCTGGGTGCAGCGACGCACATTGTCGAAGGTGTAGTCTTCGGCGATTTTGCCTCGCCATCCGTCGGTTCCGAATTTGATTTTGAAAGCCATAATGCATTATCCGTAATGGTGTGTTAGAAAAAAACAGAATAATCGGAGACCCCAGACCAGAACTGCCATCTGGTTCCCGGTCCTCCGTCCTCGGTCCAGTTTTACCAGTTGATATTGGGCGTGGTGCGACTGGGAGAGACATCCTTCAAGCGCTCGATGTCCGCATCCACCATCATTTCCACCAATTCTTTGAAGGTAACCTCAGGCTCCCAGCCCAACTCGCGGCGGGCCTTGGAGGGGTCGCCTACCAGCAGGTCCACCTCCGCGGGCCGATAGTAGCGAGGATCGATTTTGACGTAGCGCTCCCAATCTAAATCAGCGTGTGCAAACGCGATGCGAATGAGTTCGCCCACGGTGTGGGTCTCACCAGTGGCCAGCACATAATCGTCAGGACGATCTTGCTGCAACATCATCCACATACCCCGCACGTAATCTTTGGCGAACCCCCAATCACGACGGGCTTCCAGATTGCCAACCCGCAGCTCATCGGCCAGGCCCCAGACGATGCGGGCCACGCCCATAGAGACCTTGCGGGGCAGGAATTCCAGCCCGCGGCGGGGCGATTCGTGGTTGAACAGGATGCCCGAAACCGCAAACATATCGTAGCTCTCCCGATAGTTCACAGTGATCCAGTGGCCGTACACCTTGGCCACGCCGTAGGGGCTGCGGGGCCAGAAAGGCGTTGACTCCCGCTGGGGCACTTCCTGCACCTTGCCAAACATCTCGCTGCTGGACGCCTGATAGAATCGGATGTTCTTGTCCACGATGCGGATGGCTTCCAACATGCGCGTCACGCCTAACGCGGTCACTTCCCCCGTAAGAATCGGCTGGCCCCATGAGGTGGGGACGAAGGATTGGGCCGCCAGGTTGTATACTTCCTCAGGGCGGTGTTCCTCCAGCAATCCGATAAGACTGGTCTGATCGATGAGATCGCCATGTACGATTTGGATTTTATGCTGAATGTGTTGAATCCGGCTGAAATTGCTGGTGCTGCTACGACGCACCACACCAATAACCTCATAGCCTTTTTCCAATAGAATTTCGGCAAGATAAGAGCCATCCTGCCCCGTAATGCCGGTAATGAGTGCCTTGGGCATAAAAGCATACCTCGTTGTATGGATGTTATTGCAATTTCCTACGCCAATCATCGAGAATGTCGGCGAGTGTTTGTCTAAGGGGGATTTCGGCCCGCCACCCGGTCGTCAAACGCAAACGTGTGGGATCGCAAACGATGATGGGGGTATCGGAAGGACGCATTCGCTCGGGATCGATTTCGGTGAGGATGGGAACGACGCTCATTTCGAGCAACATGTTGAGAAGATCTTGAATGCTGATGGCCCGCCCACTGCCTGCGTTATACACCTCGCCTGGCAGACCACGATTGAGCAAAAGCCAATAGGCCCGCACCATGTCGCGCACATCGGTGAAATCTCGCTGCGCTTCCAGGTTGCCATGCCGCAAGAGTGGCGGTCTCAGCCCGGCCTCGATCTCAGCGATTTGTTTGGCGAAGCTGGAGGCGACGAACATCTCTCGTTGACCTGGCCCAATGTGATTGAAAGGACGTACGCGCACTGCATGAATGCCGTGACTATGATGATATTGCCAGCCTAACATCTCCTGGGCGATTTTGCTGACCGCATAGGGCGAGGCCGGCCGCAAGGGCGTATTTTCGTCAATCGGAATATCTTCTGGTTGGATTGCGCCATATTCATCCCCCGACCCCACCACCAAAATCCTGGCGTCAAGCTGCGCTTGAATCATAGCCTGGAACAGGTTGAGTTGAATGTGCACATTTTGGTCGAAGGTCAGCCAGGGATGCTTCCAGGAGTAAGGCACGAAGGATTGTCCGGCCAGATGGAAGATATAATCGGGCTGCCAACGGGCGATGATCTCCCGCACGGTGGCTTCATCTTGCAGATCGGCATGCTCAAAATGCACGCGAGATGAAGGATGCTGGGGCAGAGGCAGTTTGTAGTAAACCGATCCCACGATCTCGAGATCGGTTTCTTGTAATAGAAAGCTAATGAGATGGCGGCCGACAAAGCCTGCCGAGCCGGTAATCAGAGCACGCATAGGCAGATTATACCAAAATAAAGGTCAGATCGGGCATTATCGGCGACTGCGTCATCAGCGCCTCACATCAAGCTCCACCATCACTGGAAGATGATCAGAGGTCTGTCGAACAGTTAGCGCATCCCATGTCTGACACGACGCCACGGCTGAAGCCAGGGGTCCAGATAGCAAGATGAAGTCCATACGGACCCAGAGTTGCTCTTCGACGTTCCACGTGGGTTGCCGATTTTTTTGGCAGGCATCCACATAGCCGCTTTTCAGCAGGCGGGGCAGCGCTCTGGCAGGAAAGAAAGTGAAGCCCCGGGCCTCTGTTTGCGCCCGGAAAGCCGCCAACGCCGCTTCATCGGGGAAATCGGCCGGATTGTAGGTGTTGAGATCGCCCATCAACACGTGGGGCTTACCCCGGTCCCGCACCGTCCAGCTCAGCACCGACCGCACCTGTTCCACCCGCACATCCTCTTTTTTCGGTTCCAGATGGGTGACATACACCGTCAGCGGCGTATTGTTGGGCAGTAGCACCCGGGTTTCCAGCAGACCGCGCTGGTTGTTGACCACGGGGGTAAGATGATGGGCGGCTGATGCCAGGATGGGCCAGCGGCTGAGCAGCGCATTACCCGACATCACCTCCGGCAGGCGGAAGGCGTCCTGGGGCTGGAAGGAGGGCCCGAAAACCGCGTGCATCCCCAGCTCTCGGGACAGAAAATCCAATGCGGGCAGATTAGCTTCGGGCGACGGGTGAGGATGTAGCACCTCATTCATCCCGATAATATCGGCATCGGTCTCCCGCAGCACCGCCAACACCTGCTCGACGTTGGACTCGCCGTCGTTATTCTGCCAGTTACGGATGTTATAGGTAAGAATTTTCATATGATTGACACAAATGAATGGTTTTGTTACTAGTTACCTGACACAAATTAGCTTTGACCGCCGTCATTGGCCGAATGAATTCGGTTCTTGGGGCTGCGCCGCCCGTCCCCCTGCGGGGACGGTTCCCGGCCGCGAATTTGCAATCTATTTTTTTGAAAGAAGGGTTGTCAGCGCAGGCTGACAGGCGGCCGGAGGCCCTCAGCCCTGATTTCAATCGGTGGGCAACTGGGCATGAAATTTGTATCAGGTTGCTAGAATACTGATTACTGATAACTTTTCTATACATGAGTATGCACCAGTTAGCGCGAGTTGTCAACCCTATCCTTTTCCTGGCCGCGCTGCTCTTCCTCGCGGCCTGCGCTCCCGCGCCCACCTCTTCCACCCCGCCATCTCCCACCCTCATACCCGCTGCTACGCCCACCCAGCTTCCCTCGCCCACGCCCATGCCGACTGCCCCCCCAACGCCCCACGTCTATCAAGTTTCCATCTGGGCCCCCTACATCGGCTTCTTGGAGCAAAAGGCCCTGTCCGACAACGTAGACACGCTCAGTGAAGTCAATTTCTTCTGGTACGAGCTGGGGGCGGATGGCGAAATCAAGGGCGGGGTGCAGAGCAAGGCGGGGTTGAAAGCCGCCCGCGAAGCGGGCCTGCGGGCGCTGCCCTCCATCCTCAACGGCGGTTTTGATCGGGAGCGGGTGGCGGCCATCATTCACGATGCGGACAAACGGGCCGCACACATCGACGCCATCGTGCAGCTGGTGGTCGAGAATGGCTACGATGGCATCGACATCGACTACGAGAGCCTGTACGAAGAGGATCGGGATGCTTTTACTGCCTTCATTGAGGAGCTGGCCGCGGCGTTGCACCAGGAGGGCAAACTGCTTTCCACCACCGTGCACCCCAAAACGGGCGAGGGAGGAACATGGGGCGGGCCCAAGGCCCAGGATTGGGCGAAGCTGGGCGCTGTTTCCGATGAGTTCAAGATCATGATTTACGACATGCACCACGGAGCCAGCGAATCCGGGCCCATCGCCCCGCTGGATTGGGCCGATGCTGTGCTGACCTATGCCGAAACCCAGGTGGAGCCGGGCAAAATCTTCATGGGCGTCCCCTTTTACGGCTACGACTGGGTGGGTTCAACGGGCGAGAGCATCGAGTGGCGGCAGGCGGTGAAACGGGCAAAAATGTATAACGCCGAGGTGCAGCGGGACGCCAGCTCGGGCGAGGCGTGGTACACCTATGACGACGCACGGCACACGGTTTACTTCAATGACGCGGAGACGCTGGCCGGGCGTCTGGACATGATGCTGACGAAGCATCCCGACATCGCGGGGGTGAGCATCTGGCGTTTGGGCGGGGAGGACCCGGCCAATTGGCCCACATTAACAGAAAACCTGAAGGGAAACTGACCTTAGAAAAACGCGGCCAAGGTGCTGGCATACTCGCAAGAAAACCTGCGCTAATCACCCAATTCTTCACAAAATCCAACGCCTGGCGGTAACGCCGGGCGTTTTTTATCTCGACTGGCCGCATCGCCCTCCCTCAGGCGTCCAAAAAGAAGTCCGAGCCATGATCATGGTCGTGATGGTGATGATGCCCCAGATAAAGCGCGGCCTGCTCTTCATCGAAGATGTAGGGATCAGGGTCCTCGTTGATGATCTCCACCTCGCCTTCCAACACGATGTGTTGCCCGAAGACCACATCGCCCCGCACTGTCAGTCTGTCGCAGGGTAGCAGAGAGGGCGGCCCGTAAGGGAATCGGGCGTCGAACTGATCGATGAGCTTGTAGAAACGCGGGTCCAAATCCACAACTACTGTCTTCCCCTCCCGCGCGGGATGCAGCATCACCCGGAAATCGTCGGTGAGGATGAAGGCGTCGGAGCGCACGGCCAGAAGTTCGTTGGTGGTCTTCACCGGCGAGAAGCGACTGCGGGGCACGCGCATGGCCTGAGCGCCCTCGAACACGACGATGGCCGAGCCCATGGCGGTCTCGAGCTGATAAACGGGCGTGGAGTCGGGATCGCGCGGATCCACCGTCTTCTTGTTCACGATCATGGGCAGACCCAGGATGCCATTGCGCTCATCCAGCACCCGCTTGAGGGTGGGAAGATGAAGCCAGAGATTGTTGGTGTTGAAATAGCGATGGCGGGCGATATCCTGGAACGCCACCCTGTCTTCCTCGGGGCATTGAGCTGATTCCCGCAGCAGCAAGCGGCCATCACTCCGACGTCGGGCCAGATGCCCGCCCTTGCGATCAGCAGGCGTCCGATCCGCTACTTCCATCATAAACGGCAGCTGGTTGGCGACGAAATAACCGAGAATGCCCGCATTCAGCGCTGCGCCCAGGTTGTCGGAGTTGGAGACGAACGCGTATTCATAGCCATGCGCCAACAAGGTCTCTAACATGCCGCTGGTGACCAGGGCGGTGTAGATGTCGCCATGCCCGGGCGGAGCCCATTCCAGCGCCGGATTCTCGGGCCACGAGACCGGCTCCAGGGTGTCTTGCCGGATTTTCGGGGCCTTGTGCTGCACGAAATCCAGGGGGATATCGCCCCACAAGTCGGGATAACGACGCAGCCAGGCCAGAGAATCCTCTCGGGTGCTGAAGCTGTTCATCAGCGCCAGGGGGATGTGATGATGCAGGGCGTGACGGGCGATGACGTCGAGGAAGGTCAGATCATCTTTGACCGGCAGCAACGATTTGGCCTTCTGCAGGCCCATGCTGGTGCCCAGGCCTCCGTTCAGTTTGATGACGACAACCTGATGTGTGTGCGCTTCGCCCACCCGCTCCAACTCCTGGGGCAGCTTCTCAGCATCGGGCAGATCGTGCACTGGCTCGATGGCGTCTTCGGGTATGAGACCGGTATCGCCCGCCAGCAGTTGGGCGTAATAATGACGAAAGGTGTCGATGAATCGCTCGGGTAGCGCTTCGGCCCGCATCCGGGCCTCGAAGGGCGCAAAACGTCGATCGAGATCGTTCATATCAAAACGACTCCTGCGAGAGAATCGCCCGCAGATCCGCCACTGAGACGCCGGCGAAATCTCCGAAGGTGTAGGGCTCGCGGGCGGCGATAGATTCGGGCACATGCTCAACCAGAATTTGCCACTGCGCCTCATCCAACGATTCGATGAAAGCTGCAAAGTCATCCGATGTGGGATTGGCGGGCAGATAGCGGCGATACATGGCCACCATGCTTTTGAGCATCCCCAGATAGGGCTGAAGATCGGTGGTGGTGGAAAGGGCGTCGCTGTCGATCCAGGCGATGGGAACTTTGACGATGCCCCCCGGATGACGGAGCTGGGTCTTGACCAGCAATTCGATATCGAAAGCGAACTGCTTTTCCAGCATATCCTCGATGATGTCTCGCACCACCTCGGCCCGAAAAGCTTTGAATCCAGCCTGAGTATCAACAATTTCATCCAGATTGGTGATGACTCGCTTCCAAAGATAGATGAAGAGCTTGCCCCGCAGATTGCGCGTGCCGGTCTTCACCACGATGGATTCGGGCTCGCGGCGGGAGCCAATGGCCGCGTCCGCGCCATCCTGCACGATAGGCCCGACCAGCAGCCCCGTCTGTCCCAGATGCGTAGACAAATCTGCATCGGTAAAGAGCACGACGTGGTTCGGATGCTGCTTTTGTGCGGCCACCCACATGCCATACTCGATGCTCCCCCCCTTACGGCTGTCATCCGTGCTGTTCATAGGCCGGATGACGGGCAAATTCTCATCGATGGCATCCTGCAAAAAAAGCACATGCACATCATTTCCGGCATAGTTTTTGGCCAAAAGATGTTGCGCCATACGCCCGCTGCCTTCCGGACATCCATCATCCACCACATACATCTCCCAGGAAAAGTTAGGAAAATCACCCATCAGCCAGTTCAACTGGCCGATTTTGCGCATGAGAAAATTTTCGCCCAGCGGATTCTGCGCCCGGGTGAGAATGCGGATATGCTCTTTATAGAGGGCAAAGACCACCGACACATGCACAGACTGATCGATTTCGGAAAGGATTTGTTTGGATTTGGCTAACTTGACCGCCAGATGCAACATGAGGGGATAAGCTTCCCTTTCCTGAGCCAACGCCCTTTCCAGCGCCGCCAACTGGGATACAGCAGGATATGCAGCCCGCAACTGGTCGGCGGCGTGGGTGGCGCGCTGCAAATGCTCCTCGATGGTCAGATCTAACTGTGCGGGCGCCG
>CAZYSY010000040.1:0-7509 GCA_964650295.1 uncultured Caldilineales bacterium
GTGGCCTTTACCATCGAGTAGACTCGGACTCTCCGGGCGCTTTGCGCCAGCGGTCGACCTCCGTCGACCGTCTCTGGTTGGTGAAGGGACGGCGTAGGCCGTCCGTTGGCCAGAGGCCAATAGAGACCGACTTCAGTCGGCTTGTCGGGCCGGCCGTCGCCTTCTTCCCTCAAAGCAGACTTGACTTAGTACTAGGTGCTGGTTTGGCTTGATCCCCGTGATCAAGAATAAATGAATATGAAATGAATGCATCTTATTGAGCAAGTTTTTCTTTATCCATCTCCACAACGCCACGGAACAGGTATGACCTATGACATTCAAAGAATCTGATCATGGCGCAGTGCCTTTCTGGAGAGATGAGCGGTATCTCCAGATCATCGCGCAGGTGGTTGTGGTCGTCTTGCTGATTGCCATCAGTTGGTGGTTGATTCACAACTTGCTGACTGGACTCGAGGCCCTTGGCATCCCCATGAGCTTCAAGTTTCTCAGTCTAACCGCCCAGTTCGATATTGGCGAATCGTTGGTCGAGTATAGTCGTAACAGTTCTTATGCTCGGGCGCTGTTGGTAGGCTTGTTGAACACCATCAAGGTTTCATTCCTCGGCATCGTGTTTGCCACTCTTTTTGGCATCATCATCGGCATCGCCCGGCTATCCAAGAACTGGCTGGTCAACAAGCTTGCGGCCATCTATGTGGAAGCGCTGCGCAACATCCCTCTGCTCGTTTTCCTCATCTTCCTCAGTACATCCGTTTTTCACAAATTGCCTAAAGTCAAGGATGCGCTTTCTGCCTGGGGGTGGGCGTATCTAACCAATCGGGGTATTTATGTGGTGTGGCCGCAGCCTGCAGCCGGGTGGAGTGTCTACAAGTGGTTCTTATTGGGCTCTTTCATCATTGGCTTCATCGTTGCTGCCGTTAAGTTCCGAGAAGGCAAGAGGACAGGACGCATGCCGCTGTATTGGCTCTGGGGGTTCGTCGTCTTTGCCATCTTGTCGGCCATTACCTGGTTCATTGCCCAGTTCATGGCGGGCCCGCCCATGTATCTCGATTATCCCTCTTTGCAAGGGCGCAATTTCAAGGGCGGTCAATCGTTGACGCCCGAGTTCATGGCCATCTTTAGCGGTCTGGTCATTTACACCTCGGCTTTCATCGCCGAAGTGGTGCGAGCGGGCATTCAGTCCGTCTCAAAAGGTCAGCGCGAGGCGGCCACCGCCGTGGGGCTCAGTGGATTTCAGACCATGCGACTGGTTATTTTTCCTCAGGCTATGCGCGTCATCATTCCACCCCTCACCAGCCAGTATCTGAATCTGACCAAGAACTCCTCCCTGGCCATTGCGGTGGGTTATCC
This sequence comes from uncultured Caldilineales bacterium, assembly GCA_964650295.1. Classification (GTDB taxonomy): domain Bacteria; phylum Chloroflexota; class Anaerolineae; order J102; family J102; genus M2005. Next base: position 1,348 of record CAZYSY010000040.1, read on the forward strand.
TGATTTGTTTGCCGTGGGTAGCACCATCATCAATCAGGCTGGGCGGGCGGTAGAGATCATTCTCATCACCATGGGCGTGTATCTCACCTTTAGCTTGCTGACCTCGTTGTTCATGAACTGGTACAATAAACATACTCGTTTGGTGGAGCGCTAGCCATGACAACACTGACTCCTACAAAAGACATCCTGCCTCCCCCCACGGAACGCATTACCATCCTGGGGTGGATGAAGAAGAATCTGTTTGGGTCCATCGGTGACACCATCCTCACCATTGTGGCTGGCTCGTTTCTGATCTGGCTGATCTACGCCATCGGCAACTGGATTTTCAATACAGCTCAGTGGGCTGCGGTCACCGATAACCTGCAACTTTATATGAAAGGCCAGTATCCGGGCTCTGAGGATTGGCGCCTGTGGCTGCTGTTGTTTTTGCTGGGGTTACTGGTCGGTCTTTCCTGGGGCATCTTCCTCAAACGGGCCGAGGCTGTGGGCTGGGTGTTGCTCATCATTCCCATCGTGCTGGCGATCTGGCTGTTCACTCTGGGGCGGCAGTCGTGGATGTATTTTCTGTTTGTCGATGCGTTGGCCATTGTTGGTTATTTCTTGGGCAAACGCTACCCCAAAAAGCTGGCCCGGCCCACTTACATTCTGATTCTGCTCTACATGCCGCTGGTCATTCTCGTCGTACGCGGCTTTAGCGAAGATGGATTCATGAAGCTGGTGCCCACCAATCTGTGGGGCGGTCTGCTGCTCTCCCTGTTGCTGGCCATCTTTGGCATCGTTTTCTCCTTTCCCTTTGGCGTGTTACTGGCGCTGGGGCGGCAATCGAAGTTGCCCGCGCTGAAGACCATCAGCGTGGTTTATATCGAAGTCATTCGTGGCGTGCCGCTCATTACATTGTTGTTCATGGGCCAGTTGATGTTGCCCTTCTTCTTACCCGCGGGCATCACCATCGATCGGGTGATTCGCGCCACGGTGGCCATCATTATGTTCGCCGCCGCCTACATGGCGGAAAACGTGCGTGGTGGTCTGCAATCAATTCCCAAGGGCCAATACGAGGCCGCAGACGCGTTGGGGCTTAGCGGCTTTCAGAAGATGATTTTCATCGTTTTGCCCCAGGCCCTACGGGCCGTGATTCCCGTGCTGGTGGGGCAGTTCATTGGTTTGTTCAAGGATACTTCACTGGTGGCCCTGGTCGGTTTGCTGGACCTGTTGGGCATCGCTCGCGGCATCCTGGCCAATCCCAACTATATCGGCCGCCAGCTAGAAGTGTTCGCTTTCATCGCCCTTATTTATTGGGTGTTCAGCTATGGCATGTCCTATGGCTCTCGTCGCCTGGAGATTGCTCTGGGCGTGGGAGAGCGCTAACATCCCCCCCACAGCATCCTAAACGTCCTAATTTCGATACAGGAGTTTTTCTATGAGCAACGAAGAAACTACCCGATCCGGCGTCTCCCGGCAAGGTGAACCCATCATCAAGTGCGAGGAAGTGCACAAATGGTATGGCAACTTCCATGTGCTGCGCGGCATCAACATGAATGTGCAAAAGGGCGAGGTGGTGGTGATCTTCGGCCCTTCCGGTTCGGGAAAATCCACCTTCATCCGCTGCATCAATCGTCTGGAGGAGCACCAGAAAGGCCGCATCATTGTCGATGGCATTGAGCTCAGTCATGATGTGCGCAACATCGCGGCCATTCGCAAGGAAGTGGGCATGGTGTTCCAGCAATTCAATCTTTTCCCACACCTGACGGTGATGCAAAACATCACGTTGGGCCCGATCTATGTGCGTAAATGGGATAAGAAAAAAGCCGAGGAGATCGCCATGCAGCTCCTGGAGCGCGTGGGCATCCCCGAACAGGCTCACAAATATCCAGGACAGCTTTCCGGTGGCCAACAGCAACGCGTGGCCATCGCTCGGGCTCTGGCTATGCAGCCCAAGATTATGCTTTTCGATGAGCCCACATCCGCTCTCGATCCTGAGATGATCAAAGAGGTGCTAGAAGTCATGGAAGAGCTGGCCGAAAGTGGTATGACCATGCTTGTGGTTACCCACGAGATGGGCTTTGCCCGGGCTGTGGCCGACACCATGTACTTCTTTGATCAGGGGCAGATCGTAGAAACGGGCACGCCCGAAGACATTTTCCTGAACCCTCAAGAAGACCGCACCAAGCTCTTCCTATCTCAGATTTTGCAGCACTGAGTTTTGCTCTGCTCCCTGGCATTTGCGTTTGACGACGCGCGTCGCATTGTTGCGGCGCGCGTCGTTTGCTTGCTATGGCCAGCGTAAGGGGATAAAATTGCTCCCACCACAGAAAATCATGCTGGCGAGTGTCTGATTCGCCAGTTGCGGGATTTCCCCTCAAATCATCGCTCGATCGTGGCGTTGGCTCCGCCTGTCATACCATCATCGATTGCATCTTGAAACTTGAAAAACCTCCGGTAATCTACCGCTTCTCGAATTTTGCTTGGAAGAAGGCCAGACCAGGTGCGCCTTAAGACGAAGACCTCTTGCTGGGCCCCCAATTATCTCATCCACATTCAACGTGCAATCCCCATCTTCCCATTTGGAGCTGTTATGTCTCTCCCATACATCGATGAACATTATCTGCTCTCCACCCTCGTCGATTTGCTCAATACGCCCAGTCCTACTGGCTTTGCCGATGCGTCCATCGAGCAGGTGGCGCGGGCCCTGGCTGCGTTGGGTCTGGCGTCTGAACGTACGCCCAAGGGCGCGTTGACCGTCACTGTGCCGGGGCGAGCCACAGACGCCCCTCGGGCGCTGACCGGCCATGTGGACACCCTGGGCGCGATGGTCAAGGAGATCAAATCCAATGGCCGCCTGAAGCTGACCAAAATCGGCGGTTTCGCCTGGAATACGGTGGAAGGCGAGGGATGCCGGGTGTTCACGCGCTCAGGGCGGATAATTTCGGGCAGCCTGCTGCTGACTCAGGCTTCGAGCCATGTCTATGGCCAAGCGGTGAACAAAACGTTGCGAGAGGATGACACCATGGAGGTGCGGCTGGATGAGCGCACCGCCTCGGCGGAGGAGACGCGGGCGTTGGGGATTGGAGTGGGGGATTTCGTAGCCTTTGATCCGCGCGTGGTCGTGACTGAAAGCGGCTTCATCCGCTCCCGGCATCTGGATGACAAGGCGGGGGCGGCCGCGATGTTGGCTGCAATCAAGGCGCTGATCGATGCCGGTCTATCACCCGCACAGCGCACCACCCTGCATTTCAGCAACTACGAAGAGGTTGGGCATGGAGCGGCCGCGGGCTTCCCGCCTGATCTGTCCGAGCTGGTGGCGGTGGATATGGCCGCGGTGGGCGCGGGCCAGGCCTCGGATGAGTTCCATGTCACCATTTGCGTCAAGGATAGCGGTGGTCCCTATCATCATGGCCTTAGCAATCGCCTGCGCGATCTGGCCGACGAGCACAACATCCCCTACAAGGTGGATATTTATCCCTATTACGGCTCCGATGGCGAGGCCTTCTGGCGGGCGGGGGGTGATGTGAAGGTCGCTCTCATCGGTCCAGGCGTAGACGCCTCGCACAACTATGAGCGCACCCACATGGATGCGCTCTTGGGTACAACTCGCCTTATCCTGGCATATTTGCTTTGAGCATCGCGCCCTGTCAGGGCTATCGAGGGCGCATTTTGCTCCGGCGCTGCGCGTTTATCGAATATAGCGATATAGGCCCGTTTCTATGATGTAATGCCGCACGCTCTCTGGCACCAGATAGCGGATGCTGCTGCCATGCAAGATGCGCCGACGTATGTTGTTGGAGGCAATATCCACGCCAGGCATGGGCAGTAAGGTGACTTCATGACTGATGCCTGGCAACGCTTTCTCCAGGGGCGTCCAATCGATGTCGTAACCTGGGCGGGTGGCAGCGGCCAACCGGGCCAACTGCCGAATGCGTTCGGGTTCGTGCCAGTTGGGAAAGTCGATGACTGAATCCAGCCCCATGAGAAACCAGAGATCATCGCCAGGTCGAAGCAGCTTTTGGCGGGCAATCTCCAACATCTCTGCAGTGTAATCGGGGCCTTCGCGATCGATATCAATGAGGCTGATTTCGAAGGCTTCGTTATCGGCGATGGCCATTTGCAACATGGCCAGCCGATGTTCGGCGCTGGCGATGATTCGGCCCTGTTTGTGGGGAGGATCTGCCGCTGGAACAAAGTACACTTTGTCCAGGCGCAAAGTGTCGCGGGCGGTTTCCGCCAGGATAAGATGTCCGAAATGAATGGGATCAAATGTGCCGCCCAAGAGTCCTATACGTGACATAATATTCTTGTGTGAAGAAGAGATTATTCGTAGAAGTAATCATCGCGCCATTCCAGCACGACATCGCCGATGATGACTGTATCGCCATTTTGCACGCCCGCCCGTTCCAGCGCTTCGGCGATACCCATGGCTTCCATGATGCGGTGAAAACGCAAGGCGGCCTCATAATAGTCCCAGTTTGTCATGGCCGCGGCCCGCTCGATGCGCTTGCCCGTGATCACCCAACCTGCGGGCGTTTTCTCGATCTCGAATGCGTCTTCGTCCACCGGCTGAATGTGCGGCGTGGCTTTCTTTCGCTCTGGTGGGGGTAGTTCGTTGAGGATGACCACGGCCTTGCGCAATAGCGTTTCTAAATGCTCGCCTGTGGCCGCTGAAACCGGAATCGCTTCGATGCCTTTGCGGGCCAACTCTTCTCGGATTTCGGGCCACCGCGTCTGCACATCAGGAATATCCATCTTGTTGAATCCGATTACCTGGGGTTTGTTTGCCAGGGCAGGATTGAACAACTCCAGTTCCTGGTTGATGGCCTCGAGATCTCCCAGAGGATCGGGACTGAGGCCGTTGAGGAGGTGAATGAGGACGCGGGTGCGTTCAATGTGGCGCAAAAACGCATCGCCCAGGCCCACGCCCTTGTGTGCGCCTTCGATCAGTCCCGGAATATCGGCTAGCACCACATCCTGATAATCCACCACCGCCACCCCGAGATTGGGGTCCAGCGTCGTAAATGGATAATCTGCGATTTTGGGTTTGGCTCGAGTCACAGTGGCCAGCAGCGTGCTTTTGCCCGCGTTGGGGACGCCAATGATGCCGATATCTGCAATGAGCTTCAATTCGAGTTTGAGCCAACGCTCTTCACCTGGTTCCCCTTTTTCGGCAATGCGGGGCGCTTGATTGGTGGAAGAGCGAAAGGCGTAATTGCCTCGACCGCCGCGCCCTCCCTGGGCCACCAGCAGCTTTTCACCTGGCTCCAGGAGCTCACCCAAGAATTCGCCCGTTTCCGCGTCGTAGACCTCGGTTCCAGGGGGCACGGGCACTTCGATGGTTTCTCCGCGAGCCCCTTGTTTGTTGGAGCCACTCCCATGCTTGCCTCGTCCGGCCTTAAAATGAACCTTGAAAGCGAAATGATGCAAGGTGTTGTGGCGTTCACTGGCAACGAGATACACGTCGCCGCCTTTGCCTCCACTACCCCCCGCGGGCCCGCCACGCGAGACAAATTTCTCGCGACGAAACGCGACAACGCCACTGCCGCCATCGCCGCCTTTGACATAAATCTTTGCGTGATCTTTAAACATAATCCTCACTCATGTTACATACTTGCCAGCCAATAGCCCCGAACGAGGCAACTTGCGCTTCCGACTCAACCACGGACCACGAGACGAAAGGACAAACATGGATGATAGACATCTTCCTCCTTTCGTCCACCTTCGTCTCTGGTCGTCATTTCTCGGAAGTTTCCGGTGCCTGCATTACTAATCGGCTTTGTCTGGGGCTGTGCGTAACGTCATATCCTCAATAAAACACCCGTCCGAAGACGGGCGCTGAATGGTCAGCTGGGCATAACGCATCGGAGGAGACGCACTTTCCGATAGGGTCATTATAGCCTACTGTCAAGGCAGCGGGCAACCTAGGGTGCGTTTCGGTTTGGGGGCGCTTTTATTGGTCGGGCGGATTACGAATCCACCCTGGAGCGCCGGGCGGATTACGAATCCACCCTGGAGCGCCGGACGGATTACGAATCCGCCCTGGGGAGCCCCACTTCGGAGCCGGATTCGCAATCCCGCGGGTTTTACAATGCCTGCTCCAATTTTGAAACGCATCCCGCTCGCCCCAAGCATTGATCATCCCACTTCCCCTTGTGCTAAAATAAGCGGCTATGAGCT
>CAZYSY010000041.1:0-4800 GCA_964650295.1 uncultured Caldilineales bacterium
CTCCCCCTCTCCCAGGCGGGCGGGAGGATTTATGGAAAGGTATTCAGATAGCACCACTGGGCGCTCCTACGGTGACCTGGACGGCCTCCGCCATTCCCTGACCGCAGGCCTGAAGTTCCCGACTGGAGTCGGCCAGGAACGTAAAAAAACGCCCCCGTTTTGAAACGCACCCACCAGTTCAGCAATTCCAAATTTCAGTAGATCACGACTGCGAGAGTATGTGGCTAGCCGGATTCGCAATCCGGCGGGTTTGACGCTCGAAACACCGCCGGATCACAGATCCGGCTCTGCGCATCATGGCAAATCATGATCTACTGAATTTAGAGAAAACCGGCCAGAGAGCGTTCGTCTAAGGCCGGCACGTCTCCTTTTTGCCCCCTCCCCGGCCCTTATATGATAAGGCTGGGAGGGGGCTTGGAGCAACGACAAATTTGAAACTGCTGCTCCCATTGAAAATCGATTGACAATAACGAAATAAAGGTCTATAATAACCATGAAAAACCATACATTTTCGGGGGAGCTGAGAGAAGCTCGGCTGAGAGGGTGACCGAATTCGTCACCGACCCCTGAACCTGATCCGGATAATGCCGGCGTAGGGACTACGCATGTTTGCATTTTGGCCACTTGCCCAACTCCGGCAGGTGGCTTTTTACTTCTCAAACCGCTTATGCGCATTATTATCTTCGCCAATGGCAACTTTCCTCATCTCCAACAAGACGCTCAACTTCTGCGCGAAGATGACTTTATCTTGTGCGCAGATGGCGGCGCTCGACACGCCCGAGCGTTAGACCTCACCCCCAATCTCATCATTGGAGACCTCGACAGCCTGGATATCCCAACCATTGCTACGATGCGTCAGGCGGGCGTCCCCATCCGCCGCTATCCCGCCGACAAAGATTTCACCGATCTGGAGCTAGCCTTGCAGGCGGCCCAAGAAATGCATCCAGATGAAATCATTTTACTGGGGGCGTTGGGCGGGCGATTGGATCAAACATTGGCCAATATCTTGCTTCTGACTCATCCCGACTACATCGACCTGCCCATTCGTCTAATCTCGGGTCCAGAATCGGCGCAAATCGTAAGCAAGGAGGCGGTGATCCGCGGGCATCCTGGAGATGTGCTGTCGGTGCTTCCCCTAACTACAAACGTGACGGGTCTGACTTATCATAGCGGTTTACGCTGGCTGCTAAGGGATGCAACGCTGACTCTGGGTAGCACCCGGGGCGTGAGCAACCAACTCATCGCCACCGAGGCCCGCATCAGCTTACAAACAGGCGTCATTCTAGTCATCCATACCCAAACAACCTCCCAAACACTGTAACTCCATCACACTGAATTGGAGTATATGATGAAAAAAACAACCACTTTCACAATCCTGTTGAGCTTCGCAATCATGCTTTCGGCCTGCGCCATGCAGCCGCCGCGTGTCCCGACCAAAAACGTCACTCCACAGATTGCCACCGAAGTGACGTTGGTTACGCACGATAGTTTCGAGGCCAGTGAGGATGTAATGAAGCAGTTCGAAGCGGAACACGGCATCAAAATCAATATTCTCAAAAGCGGTGATGCGGGCGAGATGCTCAATCTGCTCTTGCTTTCCAAAGACGCGCCTTTAGGCGATGTCGTTTACGGCATCGATAATACCTTTCTCAGTCGCGCACTGAAAGGAAACATTTTTAGCACTTACGAAGCATCCGCCCTGGCCGATATTCCCGACGATCTGAAACTTGATTCAAGCAACCAGCTGCTGCCTGTGGATTTTGGCTATGTTACGATAAATTACGACATCAACTGGTTTGCAGAAAACGGTGTTACCCCACCCACCGACATTTATGATTTAATCAAACCAGCCTACCGGAATCTGACTGTCGTCGAAAATCCGGCGACTTCTTCGCCAGGCCTGGCTTTTCTAATCCTCAGCATCGGGCGTTTTGGCGAAGAGGGTGAATACACTTATCAGGATTACTGGCGCGATCTCAAAAACAACGGCGTGCTGGTCGCCGATGGTTGGAGCAGCGCGTACTTTGGGCAATTCACTGTAGGCTCGGGTGGAGAGGGAGATCGTCCTATTGTGGTGAGCTACGCCACCAGCCCCGCAGCAGAAGTGTTTTTCAACGATCTGGATGAACCGCCTTCAGCCAGCGTCAACACGCCCGGCAATAGCTTTCGTCAAATTGAGTTCGTAGGCATTCTGACGAATGCCCCGCATCCTCACGCAGCCCGTAAGCTGGTCGATTTTTTGCTCAGCCCGACATTCCAAGAGGATATTCCACAGCACATGTGGGTGTATCCGGCCAACAGCAAGGCCGATGTTGGCGAGCTGTTCAAACAGTGGGCCGAAATCCCAGTCGCCCCGGTGCAGATCGCACCTGAAGTCATTGCAACCCGACGCGAAGCGTGGCTCGAAGTCTGGACAGATATCATGCTGAGATGATAACACTTACCCGATCCCAACGTTGGCTGCTTGCCTCGATCCCCTTGCTTTTTTTGGGGATATTTTTCCTTTATCCCATCAGTGCGATTTTTCGCATCAGCCTCTTTCCACAAGGGCATTTCGATGCGGAGAGTTTGCGCGTGCTATGGCAGAAACCCTATTACCTGCAGGTTATCTGGTTCACCTTCTGGCAGGCGGGGCTTAGCACGCTGGGTGCGTTGGTGCTGGGACTCCCCGCAGCATTGGTTTTTGCTCGTTTTCAGATTCCAGGCAAGAAATTGTTGCGAGCATTGGTCACACTCCCTTTTGTCATGCCCACAGTGGTCGTGGCCGCGGCGTTCATCGCCCTGATCGGGCCGCATGGACTGCTAAATCGAATACTGATGGCGATGCTGGAACTAACAGAACCGCCAATCCAACTTATGCACACCATTTGGATCATCCTGCTGGCCCATGTCTTCTATAACACGTCGGTGATCATTAGGATCGTGGGAGGATTTTGGGCCAATATGGATCCCAGGCAGGAGGCGGCGGCCGCGATGCTGGGAGCAACTCCGTGGCAACGATTGCGTTTTATCACGCTGCCATTACTGGCGCCCGCCATCCTGGCTGCCAGCCTACTGGTGTTCTTGTTCAACTTCACCTCCTTCGGAGTGATTTTGATTCTGGGTGGGCCAGGCTTCGCCACCGTCGAAGTGGAAATCTATCGCACTGCCGTGCGCTTGTTCAACCTGCCCGTGGCCGCGGCCCTTTCTATTGTGCAAATGCTTTTCACGCTGGCCATCATGGCAACATACACGCGGCTCCAACAGCGGATGAGCGCCCCGCAGGAATTTCAATCTGCCCGTCAAAATCAACGCCCACCCCGCTCTTGGACCGAAAAGTTGTTAGTGCTTGGCGTCTTTCTCGCCCTGTCCATCTTTTTACTGGCGCCTCTGGCGGCGTTGGTGCTACAATCCTTCACCCTGACAGGCGCTGGATGGGCGCATTATCAAGCGCTATTCATCAATCGCACCAACTCTATCTTCTTCGTCACCCCCATCGAGGCTGTGCGCAACTCATTACTCTTTGCGCTGGTCACTATCCTCTTTTCAGTTGGCATCGCATTACCCGCAGCCTATCTACTCAGCGACGCTCAGTCCAAGAAATTGGCGTTGAGTCGCATTTTTGACCCCCTCTTTATGTTGCCCATGGGGACCAGCGCCGTTACCCTGGGGTTGGGTTACATCGTGGCGCTCAACCGCCCCCCCCTCAACCTGCGAACGAGTCTGGTCATTGTACCCATCGCCCATACCATCATCGCCTTTCCTTTTGTCCTGCGCGCCATCTTACCCGTATTGCGAGGCATGAATCCTCATTTACGCGAGGCGGCGCGCTTATTGGGGGCCAGCAGCTGGCGAGTGTTGCGATATATCGATCTACCTCTTTTGCGTCGGTCGCTCTTGGTGGGGATCGTCTTTGCTTTTACCATCAGCATGGGCGAATTTAGCGCCAGCTTGTTGGTTACTCGCCCCCAATTCCCAACCCTGCCCGTGGCCATCTATCGCTTGTTGGGCCAACCCGGAGCCAGCAACTTTGGCCAGGCTCTGGCTCTAAGCGTGATACTGATGTTGGTGACCGCCATCGGCTATATCGTCATCGAAAATCTGCGCTACGGCGGAATCGAAGAGTTTTGATTTTGGAATTTTATTGAAAATCAATCTAGTACTAAGTTAAGTCTGCTTTGAGGGAAGAAGACGGCGGCCGACCCGACAGGCCGACTGAGGTCGGTCTCTATAGGCCTCTGGCCAACGGACGGCCTACGCCGTTCCTTCACCAACCAGAGACGGTCGACGGAGGTCGACCGCTGGCGCAAAGCGCCTGGAGAGTCCGAGTTTACTCGATGGTAAAGGCCACGGCCACAAGAGAATTTCCATCAAACCACATTTGACTGAGTACTAGCAACCTGACACAAATTTCATGCCCAGTTGCCCACCGATTGAAATCAGGGCTGAGGGCCTCCGGCCGCCTGTCTGCCTGTGCTGACAGCCCTTCTTTCAAAAATTAGATTGCAAAATCGCGACTGGGAACCGTCCCCGCAGGGGGACGGGCGGCACAGGCAATTCCTCCCCGCATTTCCTCCCCCGCCCATCTCGGAGTGGGGGAGGAGGCAAAGGAGGGGGCTGCGCCCCCAGAACCGAATTCATTCGGCCAATGACGGCGGTCAAAGCTAATTTGTGTCAGGTAACTAGAATATCAATTACAACGATTCAAGACCCACTCATTTGCGACGGAAGAGACGATGGGGGCAACGGCGCCAAAACGAAAAAGACACATCTCAAGTGGTCTATTCATGATTTTGCCTTTCGCGACTTCTTCGTAGAAAA
>CAZYSY010000042.1:0-7891 GCA_964650295.1 uncultured Caldilineales bacterium
GCGGGAGCGTTGCGGACGACCTGCACACGGAGACCGAAGGCGGCCTCGTAGCGGCGGGCGATATGCTCTTCCACGGTGATCATGGCGTCGGCCTGGGGAGCGTATTCGGCGATGAGATAAGTGTAAAGAGGCTGAGCCAGCATCCGCCACCACCAGGTGTTGGCCCGATGATCGGGGCTGTATTCGTGGGCGTCGAACAGCACCCTGGCCCCGGCGCCGCGGGCCGCCTCGATGGCAATGGGCAGGGCGATGGCCTCATTGGCGTGAATCAGGTCGGGCTGCGAGGCCACCACCTCGTGCAGGGCTTGATGATGGTCGGGCTTGGCCCAGTACCAGCGCTCGAGCATCGTCGGAGTCAAGCGCCCCGCGAGCATACGCGCGGCCTGCATCATGCGCGCGCCGCGCGGGAGGAGGACTTTTTGCACCGGGCGCATGGTCACGTGCGGACGCGCCTGATCCAGGCGTCCCCATCCCACCACCGACACTTCATATCCCGCCCGCGCTGCAAACTCGATCTCCCGCAACACGCGGGCATCCTGATGAATGGTGGAAAGGGAAAGGATGGTGAGGCGTGAAGACATCAGAACTCGTGTTTGGAGCGGGGGGGCGTTGTCGAGGGCCGGAGGCGTTGTTTGATTCGCCGGAATCGATGAAAGGTCTGTGCTCCAGGAAGTGCAGCCAGATACAAAAATAGCGCGGTGAGATTGCTGTGATTCAGGCTCAACGCCTGTTTCCACGCATCGCGAGCCTGCGCCACATCGTCGGTCTCCACCCATTGGCGGCCTAATTGCACATAGTGGGCGCTTAACGCCTGACGGAAAAGGGCGTCGTCGATCTGGTCGGCCAGATGCCTTCGCAGTGTGTTGAGCACAGAGATGCGCACGGCGGCGGGCGTTGACAGATCTTGGTACATCTGGTTGCTGACGCCGCCTGCATGGCGTCGGTAGGCGCCCATGACGTGATCGATGTAGCCGATATCGCCTTTCGTGGCGCTGAGAATATGCAGCGGCCAGTCCGCCATTGGCGTTTGCGAAAGCCAATCAGGCGGGAAGTTTGTTTCGGGGCGGCGGAACATGGCGGAAAGGGCAGGAATAAAGTTGCCTTTTAACAATTCGCTCAGGCTGTAAACGGATTTGCGAGCTGGCGGATAGATGATGCGCAGGGGCGCCCCTCCTTCGTCGATTTCAGTGACCGGATGGAAAACCAGGGCGTAATGGGGATGGGAATCCAAAACATCTGCTTGTTTTTGCAGTTTATGGGGGTCTGTCCAATAGTCGTCTCCATCCAGCAGCGCGATGTACTGGCCCCTGGCCGCCTTCAGATTCTCGATGAAGTTGAATCGCCCTGTGGGACGGCCATCGAGGTGGATGACATCGTTGCGCGAACGCAGAAACAGGCGGATTCGGTCAGGATGATGGTGGGCGTAGTCGATGCAGATGGCGCGCGTGCCGTCGGTGCTCTCATCTTCTCCCAAGATGATTTCGAATTCGAAGTCTGTCTCTTGCATGAGCGCGCCATCCAATGAGCGTTTGATGTAAGGCCCATGGTTGTAGGTTTGCAAGCAGACGCTGACTTTGACGCAATTCGGATCCGTGTTCATTTTTCCAGCAGGTTGGTAATTTCAGAACCATGCATAATGATAAACCGGAGCAACTCGCAGATGCGCTTGATGTCGGCGGGGCGAATTGCCGTGCCTGTGGGTAGGCTGAGTACGCGTTCGGTAAGACGTTCTGTTTCGGGCAACAGCAGCCCCGCGTGGGGATAGTAAGACCGGTAAGGCTCCATGCGATGGACGCCCGGATAGAAATAGCGACGCGCCCGTATATTTTCGGCATGTAGTGCTTTCATAATTGTATCGCGATGGATCCCTGTAGTGGCTGCATCGATTTCGATGACGATGTATTGATAATTGTTTTTTTCCTGTTCGTCATAGGTGACCATGCGGACGCCGGGCAGCGATTGCAGACATTGTTGATAGTGGTGGTAGTTGCGCTGATTGGTTTCGACGAACGTCGCGAGGCTTTCCAGAGATGTGAGACCGACTGCCGCGGTAAATTCATGCATTTTGCCATTGACGCCAATGTAAATGACGTTGTCCATGCCCGAAAAACCGAAATTTCGCATCAGGCGTAGCTTTTCGGCCAGTTTTGCATCATTGGTAGTAATAACGCCTCCTTCGAAGGTGTTGAAAAACTTGGTAGCGTGAAAACTGAATACTTCCGCGTTGCCAAAATTGCCGATCATGCGTCCGCGATGGCTGGCCGCGAAAGCATGGGCGGCGTCGAAGATGAGGCTGAGATGATGTGTGCGGGCAATGCGTTCAAGCGCTTCGATTTCGCAAGGGCGCCCCCAAACATGTACGCCGATGATACCGGTGGTGCGCGGCGTGATCATGGCCTCGATTTTGTTCGGGTCTAGATTGTGGGTTGTGGGGTTGATGTCGCTGAAAACCGGCGTAATTTCTTGCCATTGCAACGCGTGCGCTGTGGCAACAAATGTGAATGCGGGCAGGATGACTTCGCCCGATAACCCCAGGGCGCGAATGACAAGCTCCAGGCCTGTGGTGGCGTTCACCACTGTGACTGCGTGTTGCACCTGGAGGAAATCAGCCAGTCGGCGTTCGAACTCAAGCACCAGCGGCCCGTTGTTGGTGAGCCAGCCGCGATCCAGGATGTCATTGAGCCGTTGGATGAGGTCTTGGCGGTTGCCGATATTGGGGCGGCCCACATGTAGCATTGTGGCGAAAGCAGGCGCACCGCCAAAAAGAGCTAAATCGGAAAGTGTGTGTTTGATAGCAGTCATCGGTATCGCTCCAGATGCAACCTCACCCGGGCTGGCTCGTTCCACATGAGCACGTCGATGATAGAAAGATTTGGAATGAACGTATAGCCCGGGCATTCGTACTCCAGGGGGGGCAGATGGCGAATAATGAGTTTGATGCCTGACGCCTCGAATTTCTGTGAGGAATACAGCCCTTCTCCGCCAGGCGGATTGATATAAGTTGTTGCATGCAGGGCTTCGGCCAGGCGTAAGGCCCACTCATCGGGCGCAGAGATCGGCCCCAACTCCAAACCCATCTCAGAGAGGAATCGGTACTCGAAAGGGATGTCGATATAATGGCACACCTTCTGCAAGCAGCGCACATTGAGCCGCGCCAGAGACGCCTCAGGGGAGGCAAGGCAGGATGCAATTAGGGCGGTAACTTCTTTGTAAAAGGGAGCGCTGCGTTTGTAATGTCCTAGTTGACCAAAGATTTTCTCTCGCCACGGCTGTGTATCAGCAATGCGAATATCTTGAATCCGGGTGGTGCGGGCGTGTTTTTTTACCGGCGCAATGATGTATTGCCAGCCTTGACGCGAATGCAATACTCGGTTGCGATTGATCCAGCCGCGACGGATGTATTGTACGGTATCGAATACGATCCAGAGATCAGACTGAAAGATGAGATCGAAGTATCCCAGATAAGGGAAAAAATAGGGTTGCATCAGGGCAAGCTTCATTGGAGAAAACGCTCCAGTCTGGAACCACGCACATCGTTCAAGATAGCCTGGATAATGCGGGGATCGAGCTCATGTTGCCAGCGTTGTACGTGGGCGGGGCTTTTCAACACGGCATAGGGGTCAGGATCGTGCCCGCTGCGACTGAGCTGGATGAACGCCAACGTTTGCGGATGGATGGGCAGATTGACGGATGAGAACAATTCTGTTATTGCCATCTCGGGTTGAGCCACCAAAGGCTCGTATTGGACAAGTGAGAATTGATCAGGATGGCTTTGCTCGAGCTCCAGGAATTGATACGCCACCTCCTTCCACTTCTCGAAACCATGATATTCCTCGATGCGTCCTGCATTTTTGCGTGGCGCGTAGCGCCATTCTTCCATCGGATTCCACCCTGGGCGAAATTCTTTGGGAGCCTGCAGCCAGGAATTGATGACCGCACAGGGATGGCGGACGATGCCAATGATCTGAACGTTGGGAATATACTCAAGGAAGAGAGGGATGAGATGGTGGTAGCGCACCATTTTTATGACCAGAACAGCTGGTGCAGGATCATGATATGCGCGACGCCAAAATGATGACAATGCTTGCCGTCGTTCCAGATCGAGGATGAATGGGTCATCTTGCAGCTGGTAGAGTTCTTCTAGAAATCGTCGCACTTCATCACTGGAAGAGTTTGCATGTAAACGATCCTTGAATCGGTAGGCGAAAAGGGGTTGAAATCGGTAGGCTACCTGGGGATGACTGGCGAAGACCTGCCCTAGCCAGGAAGTGCCGGATCGGGGAACGCCGTGAATGAAAATGACTCGAAAGTTGAATTCAGACATGGGATCAGTTCTTCTGGGCGGCGAACAACTGCCGCATTCGCCGTCTGACCGCCTCTAAACCTTCCATGAATTCAGGAAATCGAAATCTATGGCAGAAGAGGAGGTAGAGCAATACTCCGGTCAGACTCTGTAAGAGTAAAAGAAACCATGGGGTGACAGGTAGCAATACCAGAATATAGATGACTGCCGCCATCATACCTGAGCTTATCAGGCAGGGCAATATATCTCGCATTTGGGCGGAGACGCCATAGTTGATGAGGCGTCGATTGTAATATGCGTTCAGGATGTAGGCTATCGCGGTGGTGACAATTTGCCCTACGATCATGGCCCGAATGCCCCAACGCCACGAAATGGCTATGGCGATGACGATCATACCCTTTTTGATGATCTCCAGGCGGAAAAAGAGATCCGAGCGCCCATTGGCCAGCAACACATTAAGATTGATGGCGTTGAGAGGATAGAACAAGCCTACGATGGTCAGCAGTTGTAAATAGGGTGCTGCCTGCAGCCATTTTTCCCCCAATAGGGTGTGAATCAATGGGTGGGCGGTCACCATGAGTCCGAACATTACAGGGAAGTTGATCATGGCGACGGTGCGGAGGGCCTTGCGCACCCCGTAACGAATACGTTCTGGTTGATCCTGAATGCGAGAAAAAAGTGGGAAGGTGACCCGACCGATGACGCTCCCGATGGTTTGAGAGGGTATCTGCTGTAATGAGTTGGCCCGGGTGTAATATCCTAAATCCGCGGGCAGAAAGAGTCTGCCGATGACAATGTTGTAAAGGTTGCGAAAGGTGACATCGAGCACGCCCGCGGCCAACATCCGCGAGCTGAACCCAAAGAGCTGTCGTAGGGCGGCGATGCTGAAGGTTCGTCGCGGTCGCCATTTCGAAAAATGCCAGAGCAGCAATGCGTCGAACAGGGTGTTGCTCAGGCTTTGTCCGACCAGGCTCCAGATGCCGAATCCCATCAGCGCCATGCCAACGCCCACCACGCCCGAGCTGCCGACGGCTAACAAACGCACCAGCGCCTGGGTGCGAAAATCCATTTTTTTTGTGAGAAGCGTGGTCTGGATGAGTCCTAATGCAGTGAACAGAAAGTTGAAGGCCAGGGCGCGGGTGGGGCCGATGAGGCGTGGCTGACTGTAAAAGCTGGCAATCCAGGGCGCTGCCCACCACAGCAACGTGGCAGCCAACACGCTGAGCAGAATGTTGGCGTAGAAGACCGAACTGTAATGAATTTCTGTCGCATCTTGCTTTTGAATCAACGCCGCGCCAAAACCACTATTCAATAACACATTTCCCAAAGCGATAAACACCATGATCATGCCAATAAGCCCGAACTCGGTGGGCGTGAGTAGTCGCGCCAGCACCACAGAGACGATAAATTGTACGGCGCGAGGCCCTAAACGCTCGAGTCCGCTCCAAAAAACGCCACGGACGGCTTGGAAGCGCAGGGAGGGAGGATTGTGCATGGAGGAAAGCGCTGATGTGGTGGGATGTTGAGCTGCCAGGCGGGAGGATGGATGTCGCCAAAGTCCTTACGAGAGCAACGCCAATAGTCGCTGGGCAAAAGCTGGATATTGCTTTTCAGCATTGACATGCTCATGCCATTGTTGCCAAGACGCTGCCCGCATTGCTTGTTTGGTTGCTTTGGGCAACTGGTAGTACGCATTCAGAGTCGCGGCAATGGCCGCGGGCGTCACATTGACATCCCAGAGATAACCATTTTTGCCCGGCGTCACGACTTCATGAACGCCGCCCACATCTGTTGCCGCCACGGGGATACTGTAGCTTAGCGCCTCCATCATGCTGACAGGAAGACCTTCAGACGCACTGACGTTTATGAAGAGATCCACCGGATGTGATTGATAAAAGCGGTGAATCTCCTGATTGGGGATGACGCCAGTGATACGCCATGAGATGTTGGCGGGGAGTTTTTGGGCCTGCAACTGAATTTGTTTCATTTGCTCGCCCCCGCCCAGATGCGTCCAGGTGACAGGGATATTCAGCTGGGATAGAGCGTTGATCAGTAGATCGATGCGTTTGATAGGCGTTAAATAAGCGCACGAAACCAGATGGAGTCGATCTGTCGCCGGAAAGGGGTTGGACGTCGGCGGGGACGGCGCACCCAGCCGGAACAATTCGAATTTCTCGCTTATTTCAGGATAACGCGCATGGAGATAATCTACGCCATGTTGCGAAACGCAGAAAATGCGATCCAACCCTGCAGCCAAGAGAGGTTGTGCGGGCAATACGCCCAAAGCAGAGCGTTCGTGATACAAATCGCCGCCATGGGCCCGGGCGATGGCCATGCCAGCGTATCCGCGTTCCTTGAGAAAGAGTGCAGCCAGCGCTGTGGGAGAAAGCCAATAGCTATAAACGATGTCCATCGTCCCAAAAGCATGGGTCTGCGTCAATTGGTCCTCTATCCTCATGCCAAGGGTGACGAAACGCAACAAGGCTTTCATAGACCCCGGATGACAATGTAAACGACGGCATTCTCGCAAGATCTTCCGGCCTCCCCTCAGCGCTTTGCCAGGATGTTTCATGGCCCAGATCAGTGTGCCTTTGGCTCCCACCGGCAACTTCCCCAGCATATCTCGATGGAGTTGAACGCCAGCAGGCATGGGGCGTGAGATGGAAAGGTCGACATCTTGCGCCGTCGGAACGACGGTGATGGCGAAGTGCTGGGCCAGATACATCAGTTCTGTGGCCAGAAATTCTTCGCCCGGACCAAAAGGGAATCGGGTGGTCAGTAACAGGAGTTTAGGGCGAGACATGAGCTATAGGCTTGCATCACAAAGCATTACCGACCGCTGAATTGCGGCGGGCGTTTTTCGATGAAGGCCTGCACGCCCTCGCGATGGTCTGCGGTCTGCACAGCGATGTCCTGGGTCAGGGCCTCGTATTCCAGAGCTTCAGCCAGGGTCATGGTCGCGGCCCGGTTGAGGACGCGTTTGGTGAGACCGATGCTGCGGGTGGGGGCCTGGGCGAACTGCCGGGCCAGGGCGGCCACGGTCTCATCCAGTGCGTCTGCGGGAACGACCTGATTGACCAGCCCCAGGCTCAGCGCCTCCTCCGCCTGCACTTTTCGGCCCGAAGCCAGCAGCTCGAAAGCCCGGGCCGGGCCGATAAGGCGCTGCAAATGCCAGCTCACGCCGCTATCGGGCGCCAGGCCAATGCCGATGAATGCGGTGACAAAGCTGGCTCGATCCGAGGCGATACGCATATCAGCGGCCAGGGCGATGCCCAGGCCCGCGCCCGCGGCCACACCATTGACCTGGGCGATGATGGGCTTTTCCAGCTCGCGCATCGCCAAGATCAGGCGGTTGTAGCCGCGGCGCAGATGTTCGCTTACCGAAAATTCGCCCGCGACCTGCCCGAATTCGGCCAAATCCTGCCCGGCGCTGAAGCCCCGGCCTGCGCCGGTGATGACCACGCAACGGACCGCGTCCTCCCGGGCGCAGGTTTTGAGCGCGGCCAGCAGCTCCTTGGTCATGCCCGTGGTCAGGGCGTTGAGCCGCTCGGGCCGGTTGAGCGTGATGGCGGCAACGCCATCTGCAAT
>CAZYSY010000043.1:0-2624 GCA_964650295.1 uncultured Caldilineales bacterium
GAGATGTTCTACGCCTTTGGGGTGGCTGCACAGCAAGGCGGCCACCGGGATGAGGCGTTGGAGTTCTTGAGTATGTTAGCCGATCAAAATCCTCCAGAATGGCGAATCTATTGGCCCGGGCTACTGGCCCGACTGGCCGCGGACACCGACGTCGGCTACCAGTGGGCCGCGCGAATGGCCCGCAGCAGGAAATTCACACATGATGATTTGGATGCAGCCAGCCAAGCCTTTATTGCTCTGGATATGGTCACAGCCCAGGCCATTGCCCAAGTGCAGGAAAGGATGCTTTCAACGTAACAGGATGCAAAGCTGGCAAAGGCCCTGGCTTCTAGCCATCGCCGCTACCCCCGGCATCACCTTTTACACCCACATCGAGAAATGATGATCGGGAAGTCAAAAAACAACCACCAAGAAGCGAAGACACAAAGGCGCGAAGAAAGCTAAAAAAACTTTGTGTTCTTGGCGTCTTTGCGCCCTGGTAGTCATTGAAAACAAAATCAGCGCTGCTGCTTGGGATGCAGCATGGCCCGAATGGCGTCCAGATGATGCGGGGAGCCATAGAAAACCGGTTCGGGGATTTTCACGCCGCGAGACGCGGCTTCCAGCGGTAGGGGTTTGCCGCTGAGCAGCTCGGCTGTGCCGCCCGCCCGCTGCAGAATCGGTAACGCGGCGGCAATGTCCCAAATGGCGGTGTGCGTGTTCAGACCTGCCAGCGCACTGCCCGCGGCCACATAACAAAAATGCGCCGCACAAGAGCCAAAAGCCCGCACCTTACCCGGAAAACGAATATCCCAGAGGAGATGAGCGTCGGCAGAGCCTAAAATGATGCTTTCCGAGGTGATGGCTCGTCCGGATTGAATGACATGGATGGGGCGTTTATTGAGTGTGGCCGGGCCTTCCACATCTACTGCAAAACAGTCATTGACAGCTGGCAGATAGACGACGCCCGCAATGGGCTCACTCCCACGAATCAGGCCAATACTGATCCCCCATACGGGCAGGCCGGCAGCAAAAGCATTGGTGCCGTCGATGGGATCCAACACCCAGCGAAACAACGCATGCTCATCAACGTCTGCGCCTTCCTCGCCCAGGATGCCGAAGTCGGGATACATCCGTTGCAACTCATCACTCAGAAAACGCTCGATAGCCTTATCGGCCTCTGTAACTGGGGTGTGGTCCGCCTTCATGGTAACAGTGGTGCGGCGGAAGTAGCTTAGCGCAATCTTGCCCGCTTCGCGGGCAAGCGCACTGATGTGATTAATGTCGAAGTTAGGCATGTTGTTCATAACCATCAAGGATAGCACGAAGTGGTCAATGACAAAAATATGACGCTGATTTTTTTGGTGCGTTTCAATTTCGGGGCAATCGAACAAAAGATGCACAGGCCGAGTGAACTCGGGCTCTGCAGGCGCCGCCCCCATCCCCACCTTAGTTTCCTCTCCCACTCCGAGACGGGCGGGGGAGAGTTGTGGAAAGGTGTTCAGGTAGAGCCAGTGGTTGTCCTACGGTAACCTGGATGGCCTCCGCCATCCACCGGCCATAAACCTGAAGCGCCCGACTTGAGTCGACCCGGAACGCGAAAAGCCCCCCAGTTTGAAACGCACCCGATTTTTGCACACTTGTTGCTCAAACAAATATTTTTTGGGATAATAAGACAATTTGCATCTCGGAAAAGCCGTTCTCCTGCCACTTCACCGACGAGGCGCTTCATGAACGAAACCCGTAACACCACCAGTGCTCCTCCTGCCGAACAAGTTACGCTCAGTCGTGATCTTTCTCTGTTTACCATCACCATGATCGGCGTCGGCGCTATGATTGGCGCTGGCATTTTTGTGCTCACCGGCATCGCCGCGGGAGTTGCTGGTCCCGCCCTGGTGTTGGCCTTCTTTCTCAACGGACTCGTGGCGGTGCTGACCGCCTCAGCTTACGCCGAATTGGGGTCGGCGTTTCCTGAAGCGGGCGGCGGCTATCTGTGGGTGAAGGAGGGGCTGGGGGGCGAGCACGGATTTCTGGCCGGGTGGATGAGCTGGTTCGCACACGCAGTGGCAGGTAGTCTCTATGCTCTGGCGTTTGGGCGTTTCACGGTGGAACTGATGGATATGGCGGGGCTGCCCGATTTCGGGCTTTCCATCCATATGCGCACCCTCATCTTTATGACCATCATCATCGTCCTGTTCACTTACATCAACTACCGAGGCGCGTCAGAGACAGGCGCAGTGGGCAACATCATCACCATCACAAAAATCATCATCCTGGCCCTGTTCATCTTTTTCGGCATCCTGGCCATGCTGCGGATGGACGCCTGGCATGAGCGCTTCACCACCGAATTCCTACCCAACGGCTTTCTAGGGGTGCTGATGGCAATGGGACTGACCTTCATCGCTTTCGAGGGCTATGAGATCATCGCCCAGTCGGGCGAGGAGGTGATCAATCCCCAGCGCAACGTGCCGCGGGCGATTTTCTACTCCATCCTGATTGCGGTCACCATCTACATCCTGGTCAGCATCACGGCCATCGGGGCGACGGTCGCGCCCGAGGGCATGAAGGTGTGGGATTATCTGGCGGAGAAGAAGGAGATCGCCATCGTGGAGGTGGCTCAGCAGACCTTCCCCTGGGGCGTCGGC
>CAZYSY010000044.1:0-10757 GCA_964650295.1 uncultured Caldilineales bacterium
ATGAAGATGAGAAGCGTGCGAAGAGAGAGTTTCGTGATGCGGTTTGTTTTCATTCGTCAATGTCTCCTGATTCCAGAGTGAAATAAACGAAAGGGAGTAGATGAAGTTGATTTACATAATTTATGGAGTGCTGGGTGCTGACGGGGCAGCGGTGATGAGCACCAATAGGTTATCCATCATGGTTGGTCATGTCGTAGGAATTTTGATTGTCATTCACACACCTGTAAAGAGGAAAAAGGGTAACCACTAACGTACCCACTTCAATCACCACAAAGGCGCAAAGACACTAAGAACACCAAGAATTTCAAAGCTTTTTCTTTTCTTCGTGCCTTCGTGGTTTCTAGCCGGGCTACCTTAGTAGTAACGAAAAAGGTCAAGAGTTTATCGGGGAAGTGTTATTTGATTGTCCAAACCGAGGGCGTCATGGCCAATTCCTGCTGTTCCACACTGCCATCCAAGTGAATGATCTCCAACACGTAGGCGTTATCGTCTCCTGTGTTGTGGGTGGCAAATTGGTAGAAGCCGCTCATGTCCGCTCCAGCGTTGCGGGCGAAAATCAGTTGTGGATTAATCTGGGTTTTTGCGATGTTGTTGTCGATTCGTAGGATGTTGAAGCCCAGAATGTCTGATTCGCTCAGCGTCTGCCATTGCAGTTGCACCTGGTTTTCGCTGAAAGTGGCGACAAACTCGCCCATGGCCACGCCTACCGGGTTCAAGATGTCGGCTGGCGCTTGATCAGAAAGCGAGGGAAGGGTTGTAGTTGTGGTGGGACCGCTGTTGCCGTCGGGAGCCGCTGTCACATCGTGCGCTGTGGCCGTGTTAATGGTTTGATGATTTTCCAGGTTGTCGGTGGGGGCTTTAGCCGTGAAGTGCACCACGACAGTGAAGCTTTCGCTGGGCGCCAGATCTTCACCAAAGCTGGCTGTCAAATCACTCCAGTCGATGACGCCGTCATCATCATTATCTTTCGACGCTGGATCCGCATCAATGTAGGTGAGATATTCGGTGTCGTAATTGTCTTGGAGTGGGATGGTGGTGAGCCAGGTGTCGCCCGTATTGGTGATGATGATCGTGAAGCTGATGGGGTCGCCGGGGGCGATTTCTGTTTCGATGGTTGTGTTCTCTTTTGTGATGGTGTAGCTAGAATCAATGGTCATGCCGGCGTCAATCGTGTTGTTGTTATCTCCGGCGGAGAGCGAAACTGTTGCTTCACCAGTAGATGGATCGGCATCGCTATCGATAGTGTCGTCTCCGGCGTTGTCTTTGGGGCTGAAATCCCAGTTGTTGTTTGGCAGCGTGAAGACTACGGTGTAGTTGCCTGGGGCCAGATTCTCGAAGCGATAGGCGCCGTCGTCATTGGTGGTTGTGGTGGCCACGGTGTCGCCATTAGCGTCTTTCAGGGTGACGGTGACATTCTTGATGCCTGGTTCGCCTGTATCCTGCACGCTATCTTCATCTTGATCCCACCAGACAAAATCGCCCAGACTGGCAGTTTCATACATGCCCGCGTCCCAGGTCATGTCGTTTTCACCCGCCATTAGTGTCGTGACGTCGGTTTGGCCAGTGACAACGTCAGCGTCACTGTCTTTGGCGTCATCGCTACCCTGATCTTTGGGCGAGAATGCGTAGCTGTTGGGCAGGGTGAACTGAACGTAGTAGTCGCCAGGATCCAGGTTGTCGAAGCGATATTTTCCACCATTGGCGGTGGTCGTGGCGCCCACTGACGTGCCGTCAGACTTGAATAGCTCCACGCTTACGCCGTCAACGCCTGTTTCGTTGGCGTCCTGAATACCATTGGCGTTGTTGTCGCTCCAAACTATGTCACCCAACGAGGCCTTTCCTTGCTGAATGACGACCGGGTGATCTTCGACTTCGCCATCGTGTGCCAAACCGCCTACGCAGGCCATCTCTTTTTTGATTTCAAGATTGTCGATGTAGGCCAAATCACCAGAAGAGCTCCAATCTCCTTCGGCATTCATGAATCGTACTGTGGTGTTGGGGGAGATGTAGTCGCTGATGTCGTAGAACGCGGCGCCACTGCTGGAGCATTCCCCAAAGGTGTCCAGTAAGACGAAGTTGACGCCGTCAGCTGAGATGTACAGGGAAAGTTTTTCTTCAAGATTATCGGTGCGCCAATCAAAAGTGAGGTAAGCGCTGGTGGCGTTGGTGAGATCGGCCTGACGTTTAATGCCTTCATTGGCTTTGAGGCCCGAAAAACGCAATTCGTCGTTGCAAAGTCGAATACGTCCGTTGCAAGGAGAATCATCATCTCCTAGTTCTTGCCAATATTCGCCAGACCAGTCAAGGGTGCCGTCACTGTTGTTGTAAGCACTGTCGTTAAATTCATCCCGATAGGTGCCGGCAACACCTGGCAGACAGAGGGCATTGGTGGTGATGCGGAATCGGGCGAATGTGTTGCCGGCGCTATTCGCGGGCACGGTGCCAAAGTCGAGTGTGACAGGCGCGTTGGTGTTGGCTGGAACCGTGGTTGAGACATATTCACCGCCGTCCAAGAAATCACCATCGCCGTTGAAGTCAATCCAGCCATAAAGGGTAGCGTCATCGGAGAGGGGGTTTTGAACCGGGACGCTTACGAGGCCAGAACCATTTCGGATTAATGTGATGGGAGCGGCAAATGCGTCTTCGTCATCCTCGTTGTTGTTGTCGTCGCCGTCGGCGTTACTGGTGGGTTGTCCATCTTCTTCTGCATCGACGCTGTTTCCAATCATTAGGTCTGAGCCCAACGTATGGCGCGGGCCATCGTCCGCCTCAGTGACGCCATAGCTTGCAGGAGCATCTCCCCAATCATAATCATAGCAAGAGACTGTCCAGCTATCTTCATCGGTCACATTGGGCAAGGAGCTATCGTCTCGGGGGTGCAGCGGATGCCCCACTGCTGAAGCGTTATTTGTGAGTGATGGGCATTGACTTTCTTCTGCAGTGTACGATTCGTCGAAGTTATACACCTCGCCTGGATACACCACATGCCACCAGATTTTATGATCGTCGTCAGGGTTGATGAGCTCATCGTAAACGCTCACGCCGCCATGCAGCACCACATCGCCACAGTTTTCCACCTTAAAATGGTAGTTATATGCTTCGCCTGGCGTGATCGAATAAGGGCCGGTTTTGGTAAGCTCAACGCAGGATTGGAAGAATCCGAAGTCGATGTGTTGTTTGATCTGCCCAGAGTCGAGTGTCACCGTGACATCATAGCTAGATTCATCGCCATCACTATCCACGCTGTCGTCATTGCCTTCATCCTGCATGGTGGCATGCCAGTCATTGGCGTCATCAGTTTCGTCCAGTGCGCCATTGTTTTGGAAGTTGCTATCGGCCACCTTGATGCGGTAGTCGCCCGCGCTCAAATTGGTGAATTCATAAGCCCCCTCGGCGTCAGTGGTATCTGTGGCAATTAGATTGCCATTGGCGTCGTACAATTCCACCACTACGTTTACCAGGCTGGGTTCACCCACATCCTGAATACCATCGACTTTGTGGTCTTCACTGAAGTATTGGTCATGCCATACGCGACCCCTGAGCTCGGCGGTTTGTGTTTGTTGTGGCGCTGGTAAAAATCCGAAGTCCAGACTGTGGTCGTTTTGTCCGCTACGTCCGGTGGTGAAAATGGCTCCCACGGAGCTGTTGCCATCGATATTCGCTTGTCCATCGCTATCACGCAGCGAGGCTCCCTCGTCGGCGCCTCCTGCATTCAACAACGTGGGATCGGCGCCACAATCACCGGCAACGGCATTTTGGAAGGGATTGATCAGGATGCGGCAGGTGGTGCGGCGAGGAATGATGTGTAGGGTGTCATCCCAAGGCGCCACGGGAAAGGCGTCAAGTTCGCCTTGGCCATCCCAGAAAAGATAGTTGCCATCGGCATCGGTGGTTGTTGTGGCGCTGACATCATCATCGCCATCAAATCCATCACCATCGATATCGCACTCGAGCGTGACCTGAGCATTGGCGAGGCCCGCCTCGCCGGGGTCCTGAATGCCGTTTTCGGCGCCAATGCCTGCAACGCCAGCATCGCACCACAAGCGATTGCCGATTTCTAACGGGGCTGGCGCATCGAGCAATTCCAGATCTCCTAGACCGTTGGCTTTGCCAAAGGGGCCGTCGTTGGAACCACTTTCAGTGTTGTAAACCTGATACCAAGCCACTGCATTGCCCGAGCTGTTGCTCATGCGCCGCACGCCACCAGTGAAAACATCACCCTCACCGGACAAATCGCCCGTGGTTTGGTCATAGGCTGTCACCAATAAATCGTCCGCTCCATACCATTGCACCAGGGCGCCATCGACAATCTCCTGGTGTTCCCAGTTGTTGGCGGTGCTATAGGCGTGGTCTTCACAGTAAAACTCACCTCCTCCTGGCCCCTGGTTGTTGCCAGCACCGCAACCAGTTCGCCCATCCACCGTCGACGCGTTGTTTTCCAATTCCCAGGCGCTGCCATTCCAGACCACGCGCAGGATATCGCCGCCACCGCTGACATAAATATAATCATCTTCGGTTTCACAGGACACAGCGTCATCGGGGTGGCAATTGGCGTGGCCTAGCTGATAGCTTGCCCGATCCAGAAATGCCAACACCATCGCGCCCGAACTATCAAATTCGATATCAGAAAGAATGGGTTGAGGCAGGGCATAGAACTGGGGATCGTTGGGTTGAATATCAAAGTCATTGATGTCATTGCTCCACGGATTCCATTGATTGGCTGGCGGAGCGTTATTATCCAGATTTGCGGATCCTTTGGGGTAATTCAATGACATAGAAAAGACAGGGCCGCCGGTGAAGGAGCGGGTGTCTGGATTCAGTGTGTAGACATACGCAGCCAGATCGTTGATGTTTTGTGAAGTCTCAGCGGTGCAAACCACTCCCACATATAACAATCCATCGTGGTATTTGAGACCGAATGGCAGGTAGTCGCCATTGGAGCAGCCAGGATCTGGCGCCAGAGTGGTGGAGATGTCACCGCCATCGATACCGTCACCCGTAGCCAAATAGTCGGCCAGATCGATGCGCACCAACTCTCGGCGATTGAGATTGGTGACCCAAAGACTATCGTCTTGCGCGACATATTCCATATCACCGAGTCCACGTTTACCGATGAGCCCGAAAACGGCCGCATCGCGTGAGGTGTCTTCTCGATCCGCGTCATTGTCTTCGACATCACGATAAGGAAGTTCACCCACATCAATACCAAAATCGCCCAGATCCGTCAGCGCCGTTGTTGTAGAATTGTCTCCCGAAAGGTCGGTAACATAAATACCACCCAATCCTTGTGGCCCCATTCCGACGTGTCGGCGCAGAAATGCTGCGGAGAAAAGTTTGTCGTGTTCAGGAACCCATGCTAATCCCCACACTGGACCAGTTTCACTTCCCATGGCCAGATCAACCGGCGCATTGTCATTTCCCTGATCCATATAATTGAACAATTGAATGAATGGCAGATCGGATGTATTGCCGTCAATGGGGTCTCCATTCTGAAGCATGGCAATGCCCACGTCGGGAGATTCATTCGAGCTGTATTGCGACGGGTCCTGCACAGCAATTTCCAGATTTTCTCCAGCATCGGCAAACGTCATCGTCGTAACTCCTGCGCCGTCGTAAAGATAAGAAGGCAGCCCTGTCACTTCTATGCGCCATAAACCATCGGCTGTGCCGAGCGAAAAATTGCCGTTGGCGTCGGTCGTAGCGCTGACACCGCCTGAAACGCCATCATTGCTGACAGGATAAGCGGTAACCGTGACGCCGCTCACACCCGGCTCATTGGCGTCGCGTGTGCCATTGCCATTGTAATCTCTAAAAACGACGCCCGAGATCGCAGTTGACGCCACAGCGACGTTGTTATCGATGAATGATGGCGATAACGCAAACAGAAGAGCGAATGATCCCAGGATAAGTAGGAATGTAGCGATCCTTTTCATTGTGTTGCACTCCAGAATGTGAGAACTTCGGATTGATGATGCGCAGGAATTAATTAGTTGCAAGGAAAATATGGAGAGAAGCGTTCAGGAATGGAATCGGCCAAGATGATAAAACATGATCACTCTCGTGTTGTTGACGCGGAGAGATGTAGCTAAGTGTGATTCACTTTAGAGAAAACGCTTCCTTACAGGTTAAAACGCACAAGCCTTTTTATCTGAGGCAGGTTACCGTTTGATCCGTCCGATACGAGTCAATCATGTGAAGCAGATTGATGCACAAGCTATTATTTTGATTTCTTTCTATTTTTCTTTCACAAACAAAAAACCGAGCCAATAAATGAAGGTGAGTCATCTATCGGGTCGGTTTTGCCATTCGCTCCATCCAGCATAAGGCAACCATCTGTAGCTGGATTTCATCGCATCCCATTTGCATTTTGTATTTTAGCGAAGGCAAAAATACATGGTGTTGCAGGATTTGTCAAGAGTCCTGTCGCATGTGACAGTATGCTACCTTCCTATTTAGGATGTAGTGGCCATTTTCTAATGTTGCTTGTTGTTGTCGCTTTCCCTGAGAGGAGTGTTTGATAGAAAGACATCACGCCTGTGGGGTATCATGCCATTTGCTCCGTCCGAATTTGAAATTTGCGGGGGAAATATGGCGACCCATAAACTGCATTTAATTTGTAACACACCCCTGTCGTATTTGTCAAATTTATCCTGTCGCATGCGACAGTTGTCGCAACTGTCAGGTTGTCGTGTGGCAAACGCGCTTGTACTGGGATGTTCGGTATTGTTTGCCCCTGCCTGTATCCCCCATCTCTTTTCACTGAAACCTGTATTGCGATTCTTCTATTTTATTTTTGATTCTCCGCCGGAACATCTAAGGCTACCTGGACTCTGATAGTCGTGCCAGCGCCCGGAGAAGAGAGCACTTCAAGGCGACCTCCAATCGCTTCTGCGCGTTCGGCAATGCCCAAAATGCCCAAGTGACCCTGTCGGGCGAAATCCATCCATGTTTTCGGCGGCACAAACCCTTGTCCGTTGTCACGTATTTCGAGATGCAACTGATCCCCCTCAATGGCCAAACGCACCCAGATTTTGGTGGCGCTGGCATGACGAACAGCATTGCGGACAGATTCTTGATAAATGCGAAACAGCGCCAATTTTTTTTCTGGCGTGATCATATTTTTTGTGGAAATGAGATCTGGAAGCACTTCGAGTCCTTGATTGGTCGCTTGCAGTTTCCGAATATGAGATCGAATTGCTCCTTCGAGGCCGAATGATTCCAATGCCGGAGGACGCAGTTCTGTACTAAATGAACGAAGTGAATTTTCGATTGCCATCAGATTCTCTTCGATAGCGCGTAGTTCTGCGTCATCTTCTTTACCGTGCCGCTTTCGCCAGATGGCCATCTGGTAAACCACGCCATAAATGTCTTGAATCGGACCATCGTGCAAAATGCGGGCCATTTCCAGGCGTTCTTTTTCTCTGTTCTCCGCCAGACGCCATTTTGTCTCTTTCAATTCATGTTGCATTCGCTGCATTACTTCAAGCTGCTTGCGCAACGTTTCAACAAGTTGAATGTTTTCTGCAGCCAGGGAAGTTTGATCTGCAATGGTGTCTAAAATCGCCCAATCGTCTTGATCAAGCGTTTCGTCTGATTGTCTCTGTCCAAGCAGGAGTACGCCCAGCAGCTCTTTTTGCCCTGAGATCAAGGGGAGCCAAATGCGCACGCGTCCATTGGTGAAAAATATGCGCTTTTCGGGTGGCAGTTGCGATATGTTCTCATCCGATACGATATCTCTGCTCAGACAAGGTTTCCCAATCCGGATCAACCGTCTGGCAATTGGATCATCCTTCGCAAAATGGAACGCTCCCGCTATCTTGGGAGGATAACCATATTGCTGATACAAAACCAGGTTATTCTCTTGAGACCAGAGAAAAGCCGCTTCTTTGAAACGCATGTTGCGGGCATTTTGTAGCAGATTTTGTATCAACTCTTTCAGATGAATGGTTCCGCTCAGCTGCCGGCTGCTCTGCTGAACGATTGAACGATAATCATACCAGTGCCCATAGAAGAAGCGATCGAGCGAAGCGTCAATCTTCCTGATCAGAACCGGGGTGCTCAAAAATGCAAACAACGTCATGATGATTCCCGACACCAGCGGGGCGCGTTGGCGAGAAAGATTGACGTTTTGCAGAATTGTCAGGGTGATGAAGTAGGAAGTGATGAATACGCCAATGAGAATCAGAAGCCCGATTATCCGTTTGAGTAAGCGATCGAATTTTTCCAGATTCTCCTCATGTACTGCATAGGCATAAGAAATCGGTAATAAGACCAGGAATGGAAACGTCCAATCATAGCTGACGAGCGGGCGCTCAAAGATGATGAGCGGAAAAATAGAGAAAACAAGAATGGGAAGAACACTGAACAACATTCCCGCGACCAACAAACGTTGTTGTCGGCCCGAACGTATCGATATCTTGCTGCGGGGAGAAAGCAGACTGATCAGCGCGACAAGCAGCGTCAGAAATATGAACGAATAAGTAGTCTCCGGAGACCCCAGTAAACGAAACCAACTGAGTTGAACATCAGTAAAAGAGACTACCAGATAAGAAAGGATGAGCACAATTGCGATGGCATAAGAGGCGCATAACACCAATCGATTGAGCCGAGTCTTTTTTAGCGGAGGAAACGTCAGATAAAAATGCAAAACAACCGGAGCCAACAGGATGAGTGTTGTAGCGAAAAAATAGTTTTCGACGGCGTTGTTCTTGAATGTAGAAACAGCGCCCATGGCAAACATGATGGATGCGATTTGTCCTAGTAAGAAAAAAATACGTTTCACCCCAGGCCCAGGTGAAAGAATCCAAACCAATACAGCCGAAAGCCAAAAAACAAAACCAACCAGCACCGGTTCCAACTCGACAATAAGTAAGTCGATAGGCATCTGCGTCAGCGTCAAAGGAACAGAAAGCAGTTGCTCTCCTCTTTTGATTAGATAATCTGCTGTGTCGCCCGGATGCAACTCATCAAATGGCGAGTCCAACTCCGAAACTGAAATGCCATTCAGAGCCAGAATAATATCTCCCGGCTGGATTTTGCCCGACGCTGCGGCGTTCGTATCCACCTCCAACACCTGATAATTACTAGACACCGTCATTCCCGCGAAAGGCATACGTACAATTACCCATACGCTCCAGATGAGAAAAAGCAGAGAAATGATGGCGATAAGATTGAACATTCCCCCCGTAGCCCCTGTCTCTCGAAATGGCGATCTAAGTTGTTTTTTTTCATCGATCATAAATTCGTTCGACCAGATCGTTTGGATTGCATGGAGAGACGAGATAACCACTTTTCCAATTCGCTATGGATCTCTGTTGGTAAATCCATTTGTTTTAACACCGTCGTGGTGCGGCGACGATAGCGCATAATCTCTGCCAAAACATAGACCTCTCCCCCCAGCGTACGCACCAAGTCGCGAGCATTTTCTTCGGCTCTAGGATTATTGGCCGCTTCACTTAACCACTTTTCCAACCGTTCTTTTTCTGAAGGCGAAGCGACAGAGAGTGCATAAATAACGGGGAACGTCAGATGACCAGTGGTTAGATCGTTGCCAGCTGTTGTCTCCCGAAAGTCTTTCAAATCATCATTAATCTGCAACATCATGCCCAAATTATAACCCAATGCTTCGAACAAAGAAAGCATATCTTGATTTTGTGTTGCACACTTGGCCCCAGCCCATGATGCCAACTGAAAGAAGCTGCCCGATTTTGCAGACATTATCTCACGATATGCCTCCATATCCACCCGCTTGTCTGGGGTGATGTCACGATGTTGTCCGGAGGCCATATAAAGCGTGGTTCGGTTGAATTCAGTAAGAATATCCTTCTTTTCGATATACGATAATGTTGCCGAATCGGGATCGTTTTCGAGCAAGGCCAGATTCGATAGCGTGATAAAACCCGTTGCCAGGTTGATGGCCACTTCGGGCGATAAAACATGGGAGTTGATTTTGATGGCGTCTCTATCTTCCACATCATCTAATAATTTCGCTGCGATGTATAATGCGCGCCAACCCGCGGCGACAGAGACAGCGTCGAGAACCGCGCCCCCAGCAGCTTTACAAGTAAGTAATGGCAGGGCTGTCGGTGAAAAATCACCCAAGTCCTGCCGATACTCAATGTCAAGCGTCTCGAGAATAAGCCGCGCGTATGGATCATCATCACTCACGGTAGATGAGAGCGTGATTGTACGAAGCAGCTTATAGACTTGTGCTAATGCGGTGGTGAACAATCGAATTCACAAAAGAGAAGTATGCGCGAAACTACCACTGGCCGCCTCTCTGATGGCGCGATACCGGCCGGGATGCAACGCACCATCCACTCTCTCTTATTCTCAGCGAGTTTTATCGAGACTCGCCGTTTAATAATCTAGTACTAAGTCAAGTCTGCTTTGAGGGAAGAAGGCGACGGCCGGCCCGACAGGCCGACTGAAGTCGGTCTCTATAGGCCTCTGGCCAACGGACGGCCTACGCCGCCCCTTCACCAACCAGAGACGGTCGACGGAGGTCGACCGCTGGCGCAAAGCGCCTGGAGAGTCCGAGTTTACTCGATGGTAAAGGCCACGGCCACAAGAGAATTTCCATCAAACCACATTTGACTGAGTACGAGGTTAAAAAAACATCCCCAATGCGCAGTTTTTTCTGGCGCTTTCAAGAAATCGTCCCGTTTAATCTAGCCATTCACCCTAAGCATGCTCGACTTTTTGAATTTGAAATCTAATGCCCCGGCACACTTCTGAAGTTTCCATCACGCCCCCAT
>CAZYSY010000045.1:0-3491 GCA_964650295.1 uncultured Caldilineales bacterium
GCGGAGGTGTCGATGACGCCATCTGGCCCAGCCCACACCATGCGCACCTCCACGCCCGATAGCCCAGTGTCGCTGCCATCTTGTAGATTTTCCGTGGCTCCATTGGTGTCATTCCACACATAGTTGCCCACGCAAGCTAAAGTCTGATAGTAGTCTTCCACCTCGCCGTCGTTGGCGGAACCGCCCCAGTCTGGACCGGTGAGAGCATCGGAAGTCAGGCGGAAGCGCATGTGGGTTTCGCCCCCATCGAAAGTTGCTGCCGAGGGAACAGTGGTGCACACCTCTTGATCGGTCCAGTCGGTGTTGGCGGGAACAGTTCCCAGAATGAAGGACTCATCCGCATCCACCGTGCTGCCAGAGCCAAAGTCTCCATCGCCATTCCAGTCCACCCAGGCATAGATATTGACATCATTGGCCGTGGCATTGTGCGCCGTAACAGCAAAGCAAGCCTGTTCGCCCGGAATCAGAGGCGTTATCAACTCGATGCCATCTTCGTCATCATCATTGGGACACGTGCCAACAGATGCGCCGGTGTTGCCATCATCCCCCTTGCCGCTTCCGCCCCCATCAGCGCCCGCATGGGCGTCCGGCTTGCCATCCTCCTCAGCATCTACACAGGCGCCCAGGTAGAGGGAGGTTGTGATGCCGTGGCTGGGGCCAATGCCTTCGCCTCCGTTGTCTGTGCGATCCGTTGCGAAGCCGTCAGGCAGATCGCCCCAGTCTGGGCATCGAGGCGTGCCATCATAATTTTTACCAGCGCTCTCATTCTCGTAAATATCCTCGATATCTTGATCTGAAGCCGCAGAATCGAAAATTTTCACCTCGTCGATCTTGCCACTAAAGTTATATCCGCCACATACAACCTGGCATGAACCAATCTCCAAAGGCCGATCGCTGGCTGAAATGGGATAATTGTATGGCTGAGTGTCGGCCAGCACGCCATCGATATAAAATTTCAATGTAAAATTGCTGCCCGAACCTGTCCGCACCAACCCAACCTGATGCCATTGACCATCTCGCGGCACGCGTGCACCACTGGAATCTACCGCAGAATTGCCGGAGTGGGCGTAGGTAAAATCGCCATCCCCGCGCATGCCAAACCAAAATTCGCCATTGTGGGAACGGCTGACAATGACCTCACTTTTATAGCTCGTGATGTTGATCCATACTGAGATTGTTAGATCACCGATGATGTCCAGCGTGCTATCATACAATTTGTCATCACTTTCATCGTTGGGCGTGCCCCCATCATCATCCATGACCCAAAGATGGTCGCCATTATCGCCATTGCTTGAATAGGCGCGATGAATTTGACCATCGCCATCATTGGTTATGGTTGCGTTGTTCTTCAGTATCCCATCTGGCAAATTCCCAGTATGGTCAGCGGTCGAGGCCGGGTAACCAGGAGCGCATGTTTCGAATCGGTATTCCGCGACAGGTTGTTGCAGTGCTGTCGGCTGCAATGGTGCATCCACATCTTCTCCTTCAGGCTCGATCAGAGCGAGATCGGATGCGGCGGTGAGACGCGTCTCGGTTATCTCATAAAAACCATAAGCGTCCTTGCTAATAATAACAACGAATAACAATACCAACGTCATCATTGCAACAAAAGAAACAAATTTTTTCATTCCATCCTCCTGTTGATGGGCCATGTACTGCGAACTACAAAAAAATAAAGAAAAAAGAGACCAAAAACTGGCGATCTGACACAAATTTCATGTTCACGCTTCCTGCCGATTGAAATCAGGGCTGAGGGCCTGCGGCCGCGTGTCGACCAGCGTCGCCAGCGGCCAGGATTGCAGATGGCGGCACAAAACGGGCGGGAAAAGCGTCCCCGAAGGGGGACGAGCGGCGCAGGCAATTCCCTTCCAATCCTCCTCTTCCCGCCCGTCTCGGAGCGGGGGAGGAAGCAAAGGAGGGGGCTGCGTCCCAAGAACCGAATTCATTCGGCCAGTGACAGCAAACAAAGCCAATTTGTGTCAGGTAGGTAGACACAATCTTTCTTGTCAGATGTTATGATTTTGCGTGATATTATTTTATCTTTGTGGGCTGAATCTTATTGGCCAGGCGCCAGGTCGTATGCAAGAAATTTCGTAATTTTAAGTTGCGAGTTTGACACTGTAGTGGGATTTTTCATCGCTTAGCAGCGCACGTTATAAATTTGTCGTCTGATCACGGCTTAAAATGTTTGGAACAATTGCTGATGCTGTGGTACAAAAAGCTTTTGGGCAATCTCTCGCCCTCATTTCACAATCAATAAAAAGGAAGATGAACTATGTACAAACGCTTGTTGGGCTTCGCATTATTGATGCTCATTTTGGCCTTGGCGATGAGCGCCTGTGGGCCATCAACTCCGCCAGCCCCTAGTCCCCAACCTACGTCTCCCCCACCCACCAAGGCGGAACTTCAATTGCCGGCCGATGAAAGCATAACCGATGCGACGTGCAATGAAAATAATGCAACAATACCTTCGCCATGCCCAGATGCCCGACCGTTGCATTTTATTGTTATCACGCATGGTAATCCTCACAGTAAATTCTGGGCCGTTGTCGAAAATGGCGTGAATCAGGCAGCTGAAGACATGCGCGTTGAAGTGACCTATAAATCGCCTGACACCTTTGATCTCGATGCGATGGCCAACATGATTGATGATGCAGTGGCTTCTCACCCTGATGGCATTGCGGTCAGTATCCCAAATGCCGACATACTCAAGCCACATATTCAGAAAGCCTTCGATGCGGGAATTCCTGTAGTGTCACTCAATTCTGGTAGCATAGTGGCCGAAGAAATCGGTGTGCTGGGTCACTTCGGTCAAGGTGAGTATACCGCCGGTAATGCGGCAGGAGAACGCATCCTTGGGGAAGGCATTCACAAAGGCTTGTGCCTGATTCAGGAAGCTCAAAATACCGCCTTGCAGGTTCGATGCCAGGGTTTTGCCGATGCGCTGAACGCCGCCGATGTGGACGTGAGCACACTGATCGTCGAAACCGATGATCCCATAGAGGCTCAGCAAAAAATCGATGAGGCATTGGCGAACGACACAACCATCGATGCAGTTCTGGCGTTGGGGCCCAGCGTCGGCGAACCCGCCTTGGCTGTATTGCAGGAAAAGAATTTGATCGGCAAAGTCAAATTGGCGGCATTCGATCTTTCACCAACGTTGCTGGAAGCATTGAAAAATGGCGAAGTGCTTTTTCTAATCGATCAACAACCATATTTGCAGGGTTACCTCCCGATTCTTTATCTGATGTTGTATTATGAAAACCTCAGTAAGCCCGCAGTTAAGATTGTGCTCACGGGGCCAGATATCATCACCAAGGAGGATGCTGATAAGGTGCTGAGATACTCTCAAGAAAGTTTACGTTAATCCGTTTTCACTGGATTCGAACTACGTTAACTCATGCCACGCACTTGCCAGCCAATAGTCCCGAACGAAGCAAGTTGCGCTTCCGACTCAACCACGGACCACGAGACGAAAGGACGAACATAGA
>CAZYSY010000046.1:0-16403 GCA_964650295.1 uncultured Caldilineales bacterium
CTTCATCCAGCAGGTAGCGGGCGTAACGGCGCATTGCATCGGGGTCGGGCTCGCCCGCCAGGTCGGCCAGCAGGTCGTGCAGGCGATACAGCCCCGTTTCCCGGTCATACTCCACCAGGCTCCAGCGCACCAGCTCGCTAAGGCTGTCGCGGGCAGTAGCGGTATCCACCTCCCACACGGCCGCGGCCAGGGCCCGGTCAAAGGGCGCAGCCATCACCGCCAACATGCGCCAGCGCTCGGCCAGCTCGGGGCGCTCCTTCTGCAGGCGGTCCAGGCTCAGTTGCAGCACCGCGGCCACACTTCCCTCACCCTCTTCGTTCAGCCATTTCATGCGATCCTGCTCCAAGGCGTCCAGGTACTCAGCCAGGGACCAATCCTGGTGGTTTTGCAAAAAGGCCGCTGCCACGCGCAGGGCCAGGGGCAGGCGGCCGCAGGCCCGAGCCAGCGCAGCCAGCTCGGTGTCGTCGCCGGTCACGCTCAGCTCTCGCAGCAGGCGCACCGCCTCCTCAGGGCTGAGCACATTCAGGTTCAGCAGCAGGCCCCCGCGCAGGCCAAATTTCCGGCGGGAGGTGACCAGCGCGGCCCAGCCGCCGGGCAGCGCGTCCAGCACCGGGCGGATGGCATCCGCGCGGATGGCGTTGTCCAGGATGAGGAGGCCGGGGGTGGCGGCCATGAGCTGCCGGGCCAGGGATTGGCGTTCGGTCAGGGTCTCGGGCGCTTTGATGGCGTCGTCGAACAGGAGGATGATCGCAGCCAGGATATCGGCCGCGCCTCTTTGGCCCACGGTGATGAAGAGGCGGGCGGGGAAGGCGTCGGCCAGGCGGTGGGCGACCTTCCGGGCCAGCTCGGTTTTGCCCACGCCGCCCATGCCTCGCACGCCCGCGATGAGCGCGACCGCGCCTTCCGCCCCGCGCAGATGGGCCTCCAGTTGCTGCATCTCCTTCTCCCGGCCCACGAAATGGCTGGTGGTCGTGGACAGGTTGTCAGGGGGAGCGTCTTTTTTCTCCTTGCCAGGAACATTATAGATGTTCACATTGCCAGCGACAATTTTGTCTCGCCCAACCTGATCTCCTCCAAATTCATTCCCCTCCACCACCTCAATTTGGGGCTGATGAAAGACGACACGCCACAGTAGACGGGGATCGTCGTTTTTAGGGCGCCCCAAAAGCGTGCGGGCGTCCACTACATTGGACAGAAACGCTGCCCATCCCGCGGGCCAGGCCAAGACGTAAACCAGCCACATTCCTGGTGAAGTGGGCATGGGAAGCACGCCCAGCCCCAACAGCAAGGCAACAAGTCCCCACGGCAATAAAACTAGAACCAAGGCCAGGCGTAAGAATTCTTGCCATGTGATGGCTGTACCGGGCACGTAGCGTGGTTTGTTGGGCATCCTGCTTTCCTTGATTTGAGAAGCAACCCGAGGAAATTTTCACTATTGTATCCGGATTTGTTTTCGTGCACAAAAGCGCTGGCGTTTCTTCCGCCATCGCTCCTGACTGGAAGCCAGGAGCTACTTTGCCAAGCCCTGAGGGGCTGGCGGCGGTTACCGCCGGGTCGCAGACCCGGCTCAGCACAATGGCTAACAAAAAAGCTCCCAGGCGGGTCTAAAAAAAGCCCTCAGGCGGGTCTAAAAAAAGCTCCCAGGCGGGTCTGTGACCCGCCGGTAGTGGTAAACGCCGCCGGGTCGCAGATCCGGCTCAGCACAATGGCTAACAAAAAAGCTCTCAGGCGGGTCTAAAAAAAGCTCCCAGGCGGGTCTGTGGCCCGCCGATAATGGCAAAGGCCATCACCCCACCAGCCAGTCCCGGGTCAGGGTCATCACCTGCTGTTCCCACACGTGGGCGGAGTAGGTGTGATCGGCGCCTTCAATCCAGTGCAGCTCGGCGTATTCTTCGCCAATGGCCCGCAAGAAACGCTCGGCATGGGCTGGCGGCACCGTGGGATCCGCGGTGCCGTGGATGATCAGAGCCGGGCGGCGGAATGCGCTCACGCTTTCCAGCGGGCGCACCTGGCCCAGGGTGGCGATGAAGCCGGGCCCGATCAGATGCCCGCCCACATCGAACGTGCCGTCGGGCTGCGGGCCCAGTGGCGGCGGCAACGGCTCGCTGCTGGCCGACGCCTGGAACAACTCCAACGGATCGGCCAGCGCCGACCACAGCACCAGCTTGCGGATACCGGGGTCATCCCCGGCGATGGTCGCGGCCACGGCCCCGCCCATGCTCAGGCCCAGAATGGAGACGTTGTCCGCATCCACCTCGGGGCGGGCCCGCAGCCAGGCCAGGGCCACGCGGGCGTCATCCACCTCGCCGGGCAGGGTCATCTCCACGAACTCGCCTTCGCTCTCGCCCGACCCGCGAAAGTCGAAGCGCATGGCCACGAAGCCCGCTTTGGCCAGCATGCGGGCCATCTTGACGAAAATGAAGTGATTTTCGATGCGATCGCCGGTGAAGCCGTGATAGAAGATCACCGCGGGGTGTGGGCCTGGGGCGTCGGGAATATGCAGCATCCCCACCAATTGTTGATGGTGATTGGTGAACGTGACAGGAATTTCGGGCATGGGGCAGGCTCCGGGCGCGAAAGATGGAGGATCGATGCAATGATGTTGTCATTTTATCCCAGCGGGCGAAAAAAGGCAGGTTCGTGATGCAAGAACTTTACACACCTCTTACACAATGTTGACATGGGGTTAAAACTCCCATGGGATACTGAGACCGTAGCATCACTCTCAACCTATTTCCCACTTTCTCACAGGAGGAAAATACCATGTGGAAGAAGCTCTCCTTTCTCATGTTGGCGCTCGTGCTGGCGACCCTGCTGACTGCGGCCGTGGCCAGCGCAGATACGGTGGCGGGCAACGGCTGGATCGAGGCGGAAGGCAATGGTCGGGCCTGCATGACGGGCAACGCGGATGAGGTCGTCATCAGCGGCAATGGCGTGCTGTGGTACTTCGATGCGGGCGAGGAGGATACGCCCGAGATCACGGGCCAGGGCTTTCGTCAGGAGTTCGCCAGCGGCTGGGTGCGCTGGAAGGGCTTCGATGGCGAGTTCTCCCTCACTGATGCGGATGAGATCATCGTCTGCTTGCGAGGTAAAGATATTCATCTATGGGCCGAGGGCGCGGGCGCGGTGGCGCTGACCGGGCATGGTCGTTACAAAACTGGCAGTGATGACGGCGATCCCACTGAGGGTTATTGGACAATCACCGGCGCCAATATCCAGCTCGGACAGTAGTTTCTTGACAGGTCTCCGGGAGATGGACGCCAAACAGGAGCGTTTCAACCATCTCCCGGAGACGTTTTTTTGCCAGGCAACGACTGCCTCCGCATCTTCAACGCTCGCGCGCAGCGCCCTGTAGACGCTACGCTTCTTCAGAAGATCGAACCTCGCTCCCGGCGAAATAGGCGATAGTCACGCCATCTCCCCCTTCCCCCGCCTCGCCCGAACGATAATGGGAGACCATTGGATGATTGCGCAGGAAGTCACGCACCACCTTGCGCAACACACCTGTGCCCTTGCCGTGA
Source organism: uncultured Caldilineales bacterium (assembly GCA_964650295.1). Taxonomy (GTDB): domain Bacteria; phylum Chloroflexota; class Anaerolineae; order J102; family J102; genus M2005. The sequence continues at coordinate 3,522 of CAZYSY010000046.1, forward strand.
ATGATGCGTCCCCAGGGAAGCTCTGCCAAATAGGCTCGATCGATGTATTCATCCAACGCCTCCAGCGCCTCATCCACCCGCATGCCGCGCAGGTCTAGCTCCATGCTGGGGCTGGTCGCTGGCCGTACAAAGGTGCGGCTTGGCGACGCGTTCGGCTCAGGTTGAGGACGCTCTTTGATCTCGAACTGATCGAAAGGCAAGGTCAACCGAAAAGACCCCACTCGAACTTCAGCCTCCCCATCCTCCTCCCAAACATCCTCTACTTCGCCCGAGCTATGTAGGCTCTCCACCCACACAATATCGCCAGGCTGGGGAGGTCCAGGAATACGGTCGGGATGAGGGTTCACGCGCTCCGGCAATATCTTTTCCACCTCGCGGCGAGCTTTGAGCGCTTTCTCCGCCTCTTGCAAGAAATGCTCGTGCTGACTGACGCCCCCCTTGTTCAACCGCGCCCTCGCTTTGCGGATTTCCTCCCGCAGTGCATCCAGCTCAGCCTGAACCTCCTGCCGGGCCTCATTCAATACTGCCCGGCGAGCCTCTTCGATATGACCTAATTGCTCCCGAAGCTCAGCCTCACGGGCGGTGATGATGCGTTCGTGCGCCTCGGCCCGCTGACGTGCGCGACGGGCCATGTCACGTGCAGCGCGAATCTCTGTCAACAGTGCATCCGCTGTGAGGCTGTCGGGCTGGATGGCGCTCTCGGCCAGGTCCACGATTGCTCGCGGCATGCCCAACCTCCGGGCAATGGCCAGGGCATTGGAGCGCCCAGGCAGACCGATGGTGAGTTCGTAGGTAGGACTGAGAGTGTCGAGAGCGAATTCCACCGACGCGTTGGCGACGCCGGCGGTGGCGTGTGCAAAGAGTTTGACTTCGGAATAATGGGTGGTGGCTACTGCCGGGACGCCATGATCCCGTAAATGTTGCAAAATCGCCCGGGCCAGGGCGCTGCCCTCCTCTGGATCGGTGCCCGCGCCTAACTCATCCAACAACACCAGACTATGAGGCGTAGCGTGTTCCAAAATCTGCACGATGTTGGTGGTATGACTGGAAAAGGTGCTCAGGTTCTGTTCGATGCTCTGCTCGTCACCGATATCCGCAAAGACGTTTTCGAATAGCGTGAGGCGAGAACCGGGCGCGGCGGGGATGGGGATGCCCGATTGAGCCATCAGGGTGAGAAGACCTGCAGTTTTAAGACTAACGGTTTTACCGCCAGTGTTCGGGCCGGTAATGACGATGATGAAGTAATCTGGGCCAAAGTGGAAATCGATGGGGACGACGCGCTCAGGATCCAATAACGGATGTCGAGCCTGATGAAGATCCAAAATGACGCCGGGATGTTGTTCGGGCTTGAAGTCGGGCGACCTCCGGAATTCCAGCAGTTCTGGAGCGTTGGCGTGGATTTCATCGGCGTATTGGGCCCGGGCCAGGATGCCATCCAATCCGGCCAGAGCATCTTGTGTGAGATGCAGATAGAACGCCTCATCAGCCACCAGCTCGCTCAACTCTCGTAGAATGCGCACCACCTCCTCTTCCTCTTCGCTTTGGCGCTGACGAAGGGTGTTGTTCAGCTCCACGATGCTAAAGGGCTCGACAAAGAGTGTAGCGCCGCTTCCAGATTGATCATGAACGATGCCGGGAATCTTTCCCTTAAACTCGGCCCGCACAGGCAACACATAGCGACCTTGGCGTTGGGTGACGATGGCCTCTTGCAGATAGAGGGCATTGTCGGGATTGCGGGCGATGCGCTGGATGCGATCCATTACCCGATCTTGCAGCACTCGCACTTCAGCTCGCAGCCTGGCCAGGCGAGCACTGGCCCCATCCAGCACCTCTCCACGTTCGCTGATGGCCCGAGCGATCTCCGCGGCGACGTGCTCGAGATCATGCATCCGCTCCCCCCATTCGGCCAGGGCTGGTGCGGTGCTGGCATTGGCCCGCAATAATTGGCGTAACTTGCGGGCTCGCAGCAAACTCGATTTTATATGCAAGAGCTCATTAGGTGTGAGTATGCCGCCCCGCTCCACCTGGGCGAGATGTTCGCTCAGATCATGAACGCCCCCCAGATGCAGGCCCGGCTGTTGGGCGAGGAGCCTACGGGACTCTTCGGTCTCCTGCATCCACAGTTGGGCTTCGTCCAAATCGGTAGTGGGACGCAAGGATAAAACGCGCGCCTTACCTGGCTCGAAACTGGCGTAGCGGGCAATTCGAGCCAGGATTTTCTCAAACTCAAGGACGCGTAATGCGTGCGCATGCATTAGGCAAGGATAGCACGAAGGGGCCCCCGAGCAAAACCGCGGGCAGTCATTTTACCCATCCTCGGCATGATGCCGAAATCATATTATCGAGCCAAGGCGAAACCCGAACATATCGGCAATTATTTTTCTGGGGCGTCAAAGCGTGTGATCGAGGATCTTTTCCACCCTTTTCCACATCTCTGTGTCGGGGTTGGTGACCTTTGGTTCCATGATCTTCATTGTGTGGGCCATGATGATAAGCAGGGCTCCTGTTAAATCTGGCAACATTTCCTCTACGTCCACGCTCAAATCGAGATCCAACGGGGGATAGGCAGCCAGCTGTTCTAAGATTGGCTTAATCTCGAGTTCGGTTTCCAGTGCGCTGAATTCCTTCATGCTTTCCATGAACCCTTTTGTCAGCGGCAGGTCTGGCTCCATGACAATATCACGCCCGTTGTACCCTGCATTCCGCACGCCAACAATCAACAGATCGTTGAGTTTTCGTCCAACCAAATCAGAAATCCGCTTAAGATCATTTTTGTCGATATTGAGACCGGCAGCCTCACGGAAAAATTTCTCCATTTTATGACGTCCTACAATCATTTTTCTGCTCCTATGAGTATGAATTTGGGTTTTCATACCCCCACCATACTCTCCAGACATTGTCATTCCATTTGATGTGCATTAGCGTTTTGTATGATTCTTCCCAAACATTGAAAATCGCCCCAAAAAGCCATCGGACTTTCGCCAAATCACAGTGAAAGAACACGGCGAACCCCTGACGAAAGGATAGTGTATACACCTTCACCAAATCAATAATTTTCTCGCCACTCCAGACGCATCAGGGCGAAGGTGGGTGTTGGCGCGGTAAAACCACGGCCAACCACCACCGTCACAGGCCACAGATCAGAGGTGTGGCTGAGCGCGGTTCCGGGAACAGCGCCCTTGACGCCCACGAATGCATGATCTCGCCGCACGGAACCTCGAATATCATCAGTCACCCCCAAACGACGTAGCGCCGCCACGGCGTCTTCCCCCAGGCTGAGGGATGCAGCGTCGCGCACTGCCCCGGCGACAATAACGCCATCGGGGAGGGCGTCGATCCAGGCGGCCATGGCAGCACTGGCCTCGGGCGATTGACGCGGATCATGAGTGTCGAAGTTTGCGGCGCCCAACACCCGGCCCGCAGCAGGATCGATGAGGACCAGATTGTAGCCCCTTTGGTTCGGGCTGAATTCCTGCCCGTTGATGTAAATATGCCCAAAATCCCCCACATCTTTGCCCGCACTACGAGCTACGATGTGCAGCTGACTAAGGATATGTGTTTGCCCAATGAAAGCGTCATCGGAATCAGATGCAGCATCAGCACGGGGCAGAAGGCCGGGGTCGAAAGACTTGCTGGCAAAGATATGAAGATGACGGGGGAAACCGTGGGTGGAGGGAGGGATTGGCAGGATGATTTCATGAATGCCTGCTGGCAAGACATGCGTTGCTAATACCTGATCATCCAACTCGAAACGTAGGGTCTGTTCGCCGGGGGTGCGCAGCGTTAGTTTTAGCGTAGAAGGATGGTCGCTGGCGGGCAACAGCAGCGCGGCCTGTGCATGCACCGCCCACAACTCAGCTTGTCCGGCGAAAATGCTGGCAACCCCCCAACCATTATCTAGATAAAATGACATGGCGGCATCGGTGGGGATTACATCCAAGGGATGGCGCTCGGGCCAAATGGCCTCGTAGCGAGCGATGTCCGCATCCACCGATTGCAATGCTAAAGGAAACAATTGAGTAAGGCGTAATTCGAAATCAGAGGGCACGCGATCCTGATGCACCAATACGGTATGGATGTTGAGGAACGCCAACAAATCGGGAGCCAGCAACCGGGCGCGATTGAAATCAGCTTCGGGCGCGGGCCGATCATCTTGCAAGGCCGCCAGCACGCCAATGACCGGATTTTCTAGAAAATACTGAAATTTATGTTCAGGGTTGCGGCTGGTGTTGCCCCCTAAAATGGGTTTGCCATGATAAGTCTGCCACCATTGCTCATACATGATGATGACATCTGATTTGCCAAAAACATTGAATCCATTACGCCAACCCACGGGTAGATCCAACAGCGCATCCTGACGATCATCGGTCACCACTGCAGCATAGGCCCGGGGCAAACGAAAATCAGAAAGAGGCAAAGGGATGCTGAGATGCTCGAAGAGAATGAGCGCAATCAGGCCAGCGGTTGCAGCATGACGCCCGGACCAGCTGAGGACGCGTCGCAATAGAACATAGACCCCCGCGGCAGCCAACAACGCCACGCCCAACAGAATCATCACGCTGTAACGGCTGGGATAGCGGTTGGCCTGAAAGAAAGGAATTTTTGTAAGCGCCAAAAAGATGCCAGGAATGCCGGTGTTGTGGCCATTGATGCGGATTTGCGGCCCCAATGCGGCCCAAAAGAAGAAGAGCGTGAACCCGGTGACCGCCCACACAACCCAACGACGCCGAAAGCTCCACACCCCCACAACCGCCAACGCCAGCACGGTATAGCCAGGATAAATTTGCTGCCCTTTGTCGACCATGAAAAATGAACCATCGGGACGGGGCGACGAATGGTTGCTTATCGCCTGAATGAGACCGCCAAAGAACGGATGAAGCTGGGTGGGCAAGAAGAACCCCAATAAATCTGCCGAAAAAATATCAGAAAATCCGCCGCCTTCAACCAAAAAATCACCATACATGTGCATATCGGGCAGCATATTGGCCAGATATGGCGCCAACCCAACGCCAAACATGATCCCGGCAATAATGGCATTGAGCACAGGTGATTTGATCCTCGCCCAATACAACCGCCACCCCGACCATCTACGCAGGCCAGATAACATCATCGTCCAGGTGACCAATGCGATGAGGAGCACGCCAAAGGAGCCGTATGTCAATTCCGCCCAGGTTTGAAAAAGCAAAAAGAGCCCCATGAGCGCACCATCACGCCAGCGCCAAGGTCCACGCGCACCCCGCAACAGATACAAAGCCAGCCACGGCAGCCACTGACTAGAAGCAATGTTGAATTGCCCTAACGCCGCATAAAACATCTTGGATGAAGCAAATGCATAAATTCCTCCTGCAACCAGCGCCGCCAATCGCCACAGGCGGATATCATCGCTGTCGTGGCCACGCCCCAACGTCGCCAACAACTCCAACGACAGCAAATAAGCCCCAAAACCTGAAAGAACAAAACTGCTGAGCAATAGCAAATTACTGGCTAAAATCAACCCCAAACCACTTTGCAAAGGAATACTCAGGGCTCCATTCCACAAAGTGAGGGTATAAAAAGCCAGATTGATTCCGATGGGATAAAACATACTATCCCCAACAAATGGATTGTGCACCACCCCATTCTCTCCCGCCCGGTCCACAAAACTGTGCTTGGCCCACCACAGATTCCACCCCAATGCAGGATCGTCAATGCCATCACCAGGAACATGCGTTGTGATGTGGGGGAGCAATGGCCAGGTGAGCGCCAAAGCCAATCCGGTAAACAACAACAAAACAAAAAGATGACGACGAAAAGATAGCGTAAACATGATGAAATGGAAAATCAAATGGGTGGGAATTCGAGAGTGGGGCGACTCGATACTGCTTTTATCCTGATTGCAGAAGAGGCGCTAAATCCAGTCTGTTTCGAATAGCGTACGCCCATGATAAGCATGTTACATCTCACGCACCAGAGGAAGATAGGACATAAACCATTGATCTTTGGGGCGCTCCCAGGGCCAATCCATCTCTGCACAGGCATCCGCCAACGACAGACTGACAACCTCATTTCCACGCAACCCAATGGTGCGGAAGGTGGAGCCTTCGGCGTCGTTCGCACTTAGACGATGTACAGCGTTTGCGGCCAAGCGGGCCGCAAGAATTCGATCGAAAGGCGAAGGAGCGCCACCACGCTGAATATGCCCCAAAATAATCGAACGGACATCAAACAAATCCCCTCCTTCCTCTTCCATGATGCGTTGAATCATGTTGATATCATAGGTATGCGAAGTGACTTCGTTAAGCATCATCACCGCCAGACGTCTCCCACCCGCAAAGGATTCTCGCAACTTTTTCACTTGCGCCAGAATTTGGTCAAGCGTAATGCCTTCTTCGGGAATGAACACATCCTCTGCGCCACTTGCCAGGCCCGCGGCCACCGCCAGATATCCTGAGTGATACCCCATCACCTGAACGATGAAAGTGCGCTGGTTGGCGCCCGCAGTATCCTTGATTTTGTCTACGGCGTTGATGATGTTGTTCAGGGCAGTATCTGCACCCACCGAGAAATCAGTGCCTGGGAGGTTGTTGTTGATGCTGGCGGGCACAATCATGGTGGGAATATCCAATCCAGGATGCTCGTCAAGATGTGAGCTGATGAATTGGGCGCTCAGATAAGCGCTACTTCCTCCCACCCACATCATGGCCGAAACTTGATAACGCTGCAAGACATCACTTAACTTCGCCAGATCCTCCTCTTGTAAAAGATAATGGCCTGCGCCCAATTCCGATCCCCCGCGAGATATCCACCCCGTCACATCCATCCAATCCAGACGCCGGACCTTTCCCGATAACACGCCTTCCAAACCATATTCGCCCCCTAACACTTGAAATCCATTCGCAATGGCCATGCGGGTCGCCACGCGCACAATCGCATTCATGCCTGGGGCGTCATGACCAGTAGTTAAGATGAGCAAGTTGCCTCGATTCTCGGAAGATGGAGACTCCGCCGCCGTCAATGTCTTCAACAACTGCAACTGCGAGCGGAAATTGTCGCCGCGCAGCGCCAACGCCGATTGAAAATCGCCAGCATCGAGCAAGCGGCCCACCGCACCGCTTTTGGTGATAACTTCCTCCAAAGGCGTAGCGGTCACCCGATTTTGTCGTAACCCCATCATCACAGGCGCGGCATCCAGGCCATGCACAATGAGATGATCCACCGCTGCCGCCCCCAAACGCGTGGCCAAGATACGATCGAAAGCGCTGGGCGCACCGCCTCGCTGAATATGTCCCAGCACCGTAACGCGCGTTTCCCCCAATCCTCTCTGCAGGATGGTCTTGAGTGTGTTGGCTTCGAGCGGCAGACCATCGGGGTGTCGAGCGCCCTCGGCCATAATCACCAAAGCATATTGGCGCCCCGCATCTCGGCCATTTTTCAGTGATTCCACCATCTGATGATGCCAATGAGGGCTCAGCTCCTTTTCGGGGATAATGACCCATTGGCAATTGGTGGAGAGCGCGCCAGCCAACGCCAGATAGCCACAATTGCGCCCCATGACTTCCAGCACGAATGTACGTTGATGGGCTGCAGCGGTGCTGGTCAATTGATCACCCGCCGTCACAATGCGGTGCAGCGCCGTATCCGCGCCAATCGACATGTCGCTGCCGTAGGTGTCGTTATCGATGGAGCCCGGGAGTCCCACAATCGCCAGTTGAGGCGTCTCATCTTTAGGTAGGACGATGTCGCCACTGCTGGCGGCCTGAGCCAGCAGATCGGGCCATTCCTTTTGCAAAATCATGGCGCCAGTCAATGAGCCATCACCGCCAATGACCACCAACGCGTGGATGCCCCGTTGGTAAAGATGGAGGGCCGCCTGCAAGCGCCCCGCGCGCGTTCGAAAACGCTGACACCGCGCCGAGCCTAAAATAGTGCCGCCGCGCTGCAAAATGCCGCCCACAGAAGCCCACGACAGTTCAATGATGGCGTCGCCGCCTTCGACCGCCCCCAACCAGCCGCGTCGAATGCCATATACCTTCATCCCCTTGCTGATGGCCCTTCGCACCACAGCCCGAATGGCAGCATTCATGCCTGGGGCGTCACCTCCACTGGTCATGACAGCAATGGTATGCAAATGGTTGTGTGAATTCGACATCATAGATTGGTTTCCTGTCTCAATTATTGATGCAATTACCGCAAGAGCACGAGAATGTAACGAGATGCAGCCAAGAAGTAATGTTGCATCCTGGCTACGCTGGCGTCTTATCGCTTTTGCGATGTTCGAATTGGATGCTTAAGCAGCTATTTTCAAACAGTGATAGATGATTGCATTGTAGATGAACTAAAGAGCAGAGGCAACTCTCTTTGCTTGCCATCCTCCCTTCTTCTGACCCCAAAATGACACCCCGATGTTACGCAACTTGACGTTACCACGATTGAGAGCCGTCGCCTTTTGTTGCTTACCGAGAGACCAATGGATAATAAGACGAAAATTGACGAAACAAGATGACCAAATTTTCGCAGGTGAAAAGATCAGGACCAGGAAACTCCACCACCGGTGGCGTCAGCTCGCCATTTTCACCAGCGTAGGCGCCAGCCAGCAATGCCGCTGGACTGCTTAACAATGTCATTTTCATGAAGTGACACTTTTAGAGAAAAGAAACGACGTGCTATACTTAAAATGATATGAATTTACAATAAACCTTGGAGACGATTACAACTTATCAGACGAAGATAGAGGAAAAGGCGAAAGTGGACGAAACGAACTCAATTCTCGTCCGTGTTTGTCAAATTGCGCAGCGATTTTCTTAAATTTCAAATGTCCGTCTACTAAAAAATAACAATTGTTTATTTCCGCCCAATACTACGCACTCACGAAGGCGTGAGCAGAATGAAGCAACCAAGATGGTCGATTTTTCATTCCAATGTGGTTGAGGGTGATGCATAAGTAGTTTCCCCAGACAGCCTCAAAGGCTCTCACAAGTTCATCATTCGCTCATCACTCAATGGAGAGTACGCAATGAGCATCAATAAGACGATGATGGCCATCATTAAGCCGGAGGATTCACCAGGCCTGGTGATGCGCGAGGTTCCTGTTCCCAGGCCGGGCCCCAGAGAAGTTCTTATCAAGGTTAAGGCCACTTCGATTTGCGGTACCGATTTGCACATTTTCCGGTGGGATCCTTGGGCTCGAAGTCGGATCAAACCACCGATAATTGTGGGGCATGAGTTTAGTGGGATCGTGGTGGAAAAAGGAGCGATGGTTCACGAAGTGAACGAAGGGGATTTTGTCTCGGCTGAAAGTCACATTATCTGTCACGTATGCCAGGAATGCCGCACCGGCAAGGGTCATCTTTGCCAGAATACACAGATCATCGGTGTAGATCGAGATGGTTGTTGGGCGGATTATATTGTCATGCCTGCGGAGAACATGTGGGTGAATCCTCTCGACATGCCATATGATGTGGCCAGTCTGCAAGAGAATTTTGGTAATGCGGTGCATACCGCTTTTGCTACAGATCTTACGGCCAAGCGGGTGCTGGTTACAGGCTGCGGGCCCGTGGGATTGATGACCATCATGGTGGCTAAAGCCGCAGGCGCTCACACCATCTACGCCACCGACATCGCCAACTATCGCCTGGAGATGGCCCGCAAGCTAGGCGCAGATTACGCCATTAATGTCACCCAAGAAAACGCTCTGCAGTTGATCATGGATGATTCAGATGGGGAGGGGGTGGATGTGTTGCTGGAGATGTCAGGCGCTCCCCAGGCCGCAGAACTGGGATTTCGGACGCTGAAGCCGGGCGGCGAAGCCGCGCTGTTGGGGCTTTATCCCTCTGATATTCCCTTTGATATGAACAATGGCGTCATCTTCAAAGGGGCGACTGTGCATGGCATCATTGGACGCGAGATATGGGGCACCTGGTATCGTATGAAGGGGCTTCTCTCGCGAGGTCTGGTGGATCTTTCTCAAATCATTACACATCATTTCGCTCTGACCGATTTCGAAGAAGCGCTGCGTGTAATGCAAAGTGGCCAGAGCGGCAAGGTGGTCATGTATCCTGAAGGCGTACCAGAAGAAACAGCATAGTCTTTCCCCGATAACTTAATCGATTCACTCTCTGTGAGGTTTTACCATGTCTGACAAACTCGATTTCATCACCGAAGAACTAGAAAGGCTCAAAGCGGAACATCTCTTCATCAACATCCGCGTCATGGAGTCGCCCGCAGATGGTTGGATGATTGTGGATGGCAAAAAGGTGCTGAATTTTTGCACCAACAATTATCTTGGTCTGGCCAACCATCCACGTCTAAAAGCGGCCGCGAAGCAAGCTGTGGATGATTGGGGGGTGGGTCCGGCTGCAGTGCGCACCATTGCAGGCACCACGCGATTGCATCTAGAGTTAGAAAAGCGGCTGGCCGCGTTCAAAGGCGTGGAGGATGCGCTCTTTGTGCAGAGCGGTTTCAACGCCAACCAAGCGGCAATCCCGCCACTAGTGGGCAAAGGGGATGTCATTTTCTCCGATCGATTGAATCACGCCTCCATCATCGATGGCGCCCGACTCTCGCGGGCCAAAATTATTGTCTACGAACATTGTGATCCCGCAGACCTGGAAACCAAGGTGCAGGAGCATCTCCCCCAGTATCGTCGAGGGTTAGTGGTCACCGATGGCGTCTTCAGCATGGATGGCGATGTAGCGCCTCTGGACAAAATCTACGAGGTGGCGGATCGTTACGGTCTGCTGACTATGGTGGATGACGCCCATGGCGAGGGCGTGCTGGGCCGCGGCGGCCGCGGCATCGTGGATCACTTCGGGCTGCACGGCAAGTTTGATGTGGAGATCGGCACCCTGTCCAAGGCTTTCGGCGTGGTGGGCGGCGTCATTGCCGGCAAGAAAATCATTGTAGATTACATCCGCCAGAAGGCCCGCCCATTCCTCTTCTCCAGCGCGCCCACGCCCGCGGACACGGCCGCCTGTCTGGCAGCAGTAGACATCCTGGAAGAGAGCGAGGAGCTGGTGGAGCGGCTGTGGGAGAACGCTCGTTATCTGAGGGCGGGCATGGACGCTCTGGGATTTGACACAGGCCACAGCCAGACCCCCATCCTGCCCATCATGCTAGGGGACGCGGGACTTGCTAAGGAGTTCAGTCGGAAGCTGTTCGAGTATGGCGTCTTCGCCATGGGCATTGGCTTTCCCACCGTGCCGCGGGGGTTGGCCCGTATTCGGGTGATGAACACCGCCGCCCATACCAAAGATGATCTGGACTTCGGCCTGGAGGTCTTTGCCAAAGTCGGCCGCGAGCTGGGAGTCATTTCGTAGATCAAACCGATCTCACCTGACCCGGATAAGCCGGAACCAAGAAGACATCCCACGCAAAGACGCCAAGCCGCAAAGAAAGAAGAATCACCATCCTTCTTGGCGACCTTTGCAACTTTGCGTGGGATCATTTGTTAGCTCTATGGCAATAATCTCACCGATAAAGTACTATCTTCCATTCCGATTTCCGATATTCCCAACAACAAGGAGCAATCTTCAAATGGCACGAATCGTCCCTGACCGCAATCTTGCCTTCGAACTGGCTCGGGTGACCGAAGCAGCGGCCTTGGCTGCTGGCCGCTGGGTGGGCCGCGGCGACAAAATCTCAGCTGATCAGGCCGCGGTGGATGCCATGCGCCTGGTGCTGAATAGCATCGACATGGATGGCGTCGTTGTCATTGGCGAGGGGGAAAAAGACGAGGCCCCCATGCTTTATAACGGCGAAATCCTGGGCACTGGCGAACCCCCCGAAGTCGATATTGCAGTGGATCCCATTGATGGCACCACGCTCACCGCCAAGGGGTTGCCAGGTGCGTTGGCCGTGGTGGCATTGGCAGAGCGCGGCACCATGTACAACCCATCTCACATCGTTTATATGAACAAAATCGCTGTGGGTCCCGAAGCCCGCGACATGATCGACATCAACTCCTCGGTGGAGATGAACATCCGCCGCGTCGCGCGAGCGCTGCACAAACAACCACGCGATATTACGGTCATGGTACTGGACCGCCCCCGCCATGCAGAACTCATCGCTGAGATACGCGACACCGGCGCCCGCATCCTACTCATCTCCGATGGCGACGTGGCGGGCAGCATCGCCACCGCTCAAGAGGATTCTGGGGTGGATATTTTGATGGGTATCGGCGGTTCACCAGAGGCTGTCATCTCTGCAGCAGCGCTCAAATGTATGGGAGGCGACATGCAATGCAAGCTGTGGCCCCGCAACGAGGATGAACGACAACAGGCGCTGGATGAGGGGATGGATGTGGAAAAGGTGTTAACCATTGATGATCTGGTCAAAAGCGACAATGTATTCTTTGCCGCCACAGGCATCACCTCGGGCGCATTGTTGCGCGGCGTGCGGTACTTTGGGGGCGGCGCTTCGACCCAAAGCCTGGTCATGCGATCCCGTTCTGGCACCATTCGCAAGATCAATTCCAAACACCGATTGGCCAAACTTAGCGCGTTCAGCGCCATCGATTACAGCTAATTGGCTGCGCTCCTGCGCATGTTTGACGCTCTGTGCCGGGGCCAAACATGCCGAACCCGTAACTGCTTACGTACCTGGCTTCGGCCTGTTTTTTCGCCCGGAGCTGAACCTCCGGGCTACCCTTGCCAAGCCCTCTGGGCTGCACGGCTGAGCCCCAGTGGGGCTTTGCACCCGTAGCCCGAGGGCGGAGCGGCGCAGAAGAGTCAACCTTAGCAGTTACCCGAACCCACTTTTTCCTAAACTCAGTAGATCACGATTGCGAGAGTATGTGTCCCGCCGGATTGCGAATCCGGCGGGTTTGACGCTCGAATCACCGCCGGATCGATCATGGATCCGGCTCTGCGCATCATGGCAAATTGTGATTTACTGAAACTCGCTACG
>CAZYSY010000047.1:0-7647 GCA_964650295.1 uncultured Caldilineales bacterium
GCCGACTGAAGTCGGTCTCTATTGGCCTCTGGCCAACGGACGGCCTACGCCGTCCCTTCACCAACCAGAGACGGTCGACGGAGGTCGACCGCTGGCGCAAAGCGCCCGGAGAGTCCGAGTCTACTCGATGGTAAAGGCCACGGCCACAAGAGAATTTCCATCAAACCACATTTGACTGAGTACTAGATTAAAGATCAATAATGAAAGGAGCTTGTATATAATTGAGCTCCAAAAAGTTATTCGACTTTCATTGACTTGTTTTGTAACGACGCCAAGGCGGAAATAGACAAAAAGACGAAGCTGGACGAAGACAATCGTCTAATTTCGTCCAGCTTGGTCTACATTTGTCATGAGACAGCTCCCCGGAAGCCTATCAAAAGTTAAAACATCTTCAGGACCCTCGTTGAACTCCGATCTTTAATCGTTAATCATTGATCGTTACCCCCTTCCCATTATTGCACCTTTCACGTTTACCGCTCAAGGAACATCCTCATGGCAGTACTCGATCCTATCAAACCCACCATTCTGGCAGCCCGTCTTATCCCCAACGTACATCCCGATTTTGCAGAGAAGCTAGGCCTGAAACCACACCAGCGTAGCCTGGCTCTCATCACCTGCGACATCGATGATTCTCTTTATGTGGCCCTGGACGAAGCCACCAAGAAGGCTGAAGTAGAAGTGGTGTACGCTCATAGCTTCTATGCTGGTTCCGCCCACGCATCTGGCCCGCTTTCGGGCGAGATCATTGGCATTTTGGCAGGTCCCACGCCTGCGGAGGCCCGGGCGGGCCTGGATGCAGCTGTGGCCTACGCAGAGGAGCGGGCTTGGTTCTACGCGGCAGATAACGCCGGCGAGTTGGCCTTCTTTCCACACGTCATTTCCCGTACCGGCAGCTACCTGAGCAAAGAAGCTGGCGTGCCTGAAGGAACGCCCCTGGCCTATCTCATCGCTCCCCCCCTGGAAGCCACCTATGCCATCGATGCAGCTCTAAAAGCAGCCGAAGTCGCCATGCAAGTGTGGTGGGCGCCCCCATCTGAAACCAACTTCTCAGGCGCACTTCTCTCGGGCTCACAGAGCGCATGCAAAGCCGCAGCTTCGGCATTTCAGGATGCAGTGCTCAATGTAGCCAACGCCCCCATCCGAGCTTCATAACCACGCAGACGCCATTTTTGGCGTGAGATGGTATAATGTTTCGCCATCATCATCTGAGCTACGCACAAAGTGGAAAACACCTATGATCGACAATTACGACAAAGACCTACGCTCCATGCAAGAGGCCCGACGGTTGGCCATTGCCGCTCGTGAAGCCCAACGTGAATTTTTCCACGCTTCCCAAGAGACGGTGAACCGCATTGTCGAGGCCATGGCCGAGGCCGCATTCGCCGCATCGGCACATCTGGGCCAGCTGGCGCACCAAGAGACCGGCTACGGCGTGCCCTTGCATAAAAAGGTCAAAAACGAGTTTGCTTCCCGTAAAATCTGGGAATCTATCAAGGATGTGAAGACCGTAGGGCTGCTGCGCGATGATCAGGAGAATAAGATTCTGGAATTCGCTTGGCCTGTAGGCGTCATCGCTGCACTGACCCCATCCACCAATCCTACCTCCACCGTCATCTTCAAAATCCTGATTGCCGTCAAAGCCCGAAATGGCATCGTTATCGCACCCCATCCCTCCGCCAAAGAAAGCTCATACGAAGCCATGCGCATCATGGCCGAGGCAGGCGAGGCGGTGGGCATGCCCCACGGCCTGGTAAGCTGTATGACCAACGTCTCGCTGCCTGGCACCCAAGAGCTGATGAAACATTGGGCTGTGGATATGATTTTGGCCACGGGGGGGGGCGGCATGGTCAAGGCTGCACACAGCGTGGGAAAGCCCGCCATCGGCGTGGGACCGGGCAACGCCCCCGTATGGGTGGATCGAAGTGCGGACGTGAAGAAGGCTGCCTGGGACATCGTCAACAGCAAAGCCTTCGATTGCTCCGTCATCTGCGCAACCGAGCAGTCGGTCATCGCCGACAAACCCATCGCCGCGGAGTTGAAGGCGGAGATGGAGAAAAACGGCGCTTATTGGGTGGACGAATCGCAGAAAAAGGCGCTCGAAAAGATATTGTTCAAACCCAATGGCATGATCGACGCCCGCAGCGTAGGCAAAACACCCCAAACCCTGGCGAAAATGGCCGGCATCCAGGTGCCGCCCTGGGCGCGAGTGCTGGTGGCTAACTTGAATGCCGTCGGGCCAGAAGAACCCCTGAGCCGGGAAAAGCTAACCACGGTGCTGGGCTTTTATGTGGAAGATGGCTGGCATGCTGGCTGCGAACGCTCCATCCAACTCATCCGTTTCGGCGGCGAGGGCCATTCGATGGTCGTTCACGCCCGGGATGAGGAGGTCATTCGTGCCTTTGGTGCAGAAAAACCGGTCTTTCGACTTTCCATCAACACCTGGGGCACTATGGGCGCGATTGGCGGCACCACCAACCTTACCCCATCCATGACCCTGGCCTCAGGCGGATTAGGGGGATCGGTGCTTAGCGATAACATCAGCGTGCAACATGTGATGAACATCAAGCGCGTTGCTTACGAGACCACACCCCCGCCACGCGATGCTCTGACTCTGGCTCCGGGCGTACAGCCTCGCGGTGAAGCAGGTGCGCCCCCCACCACCCTGGGCTTCGATCAGGAGGAACAACTGGAAGCCATCGTCCGCCGCGTGCTCAAGGAGCTTGGTAGGGCCTGAGCCGCGCCCCACGAACCTGAATTCTGCTTTACGCCCCTTCGCCTGAAGAACCAACATTGCCCCCATGTCCCAATGCAAAGCCATCACCAAAAGCGGCGCACAATGCCGCAACAAGGCGCTACCTGGCTCCGATTATTGCCGCGTACACGCCCATCTAGCCGCGACAGATATTAACGTCATCCCTTCGCCCTCAACCGAGGACGATTCTTCAACAACCTCTTCATCTCAACCCGCGGGGCAGTCCCCCACGCGGGCACCACAAACCATTCACAAGGAAAAGAAAATGGCAGACATCAACATGATTGCTCTGGGAATGGTCGAGACCAAAGGTCTGGTCGGCGCGATCGAAGCTGCTGACGCCATGGTCAAAGCCGCCAATGTCCAACTTATCGGCAAAGAAAAGATCGGCGCCGGTTATGTCACCGTGATGGTGCGCGGCGATGTGGGCGCAGTCAAGGCCGCCACCGATGCAGGCGCAGCCGCGGCCCAGCGCGTGGGCGAGCTGGTCAGCGTGCATGTCATCCCTCGCCCCCACAGCGATGTTGAAGGCATCCTTCCGCATCTGGGCGACTGATTCTGCGGAGACCTAGCGCCAACAGTTTTTTAAAACGTCCGTCATGAAACGCGAACTCTACACCGCCGAGATCATTGAAAATCTGGTCGCGGCGGGACAAACCAGCCTGGTCTTGGGCAAGGGTGACATTGTCACGCCTCTGGCCCGAGACCGGGCGCGCGAACTTGGACTAAACCTGGTTTGGCCCGAACAGGACGATCGCGATCTTCCCGCATGGAGCGCCGCGGCCCAGTCTCACAACTCGGGAACTTCGGCGCTTTCCACATCCTCACCAATAGCGCCCATGGGCGATAGCGCCGAAGACCTGGAAAACAGGGTGCGCCGAGCAGTGGCCAATGCCTTGGGGCAGACGATTTCATCCGGGGCGATGGATGACGAGCATTCGCAGGAACCCGGCGTGCAGCACGTGGATGGTCGGGCTGTGAAAATGGAGCCATTCCCCTTCAACATTCGTCGCCCAGAAATGGATGTGCGCCTGGCCGATGTCATCACGAGCCAGGATGGCTCCCCCATCGCTGCCGGATTCATGACGCTGCACAAGGGACAATTTCCCTGGACGTTGAACTACGACGAAATCGAGTACGTCATCGAAGGTGAATTGCACATCATTACCCCCGAAAAAGTTGTCGTGGGGTTGCCTGGCGACGTCATCTTCATCCCCAAGGGTAGTCGCATTCAGTTCGCCACGCCCAGCTGGGCCAAATTCCTCTATGTCACCTATCCCGCTGACTGGTCGGCGGAATAACAACGACATCCCCCTCTCGTAAATCGCACCAGATTCCAATGCCCATTCTCACTGAAGCCGACTTGCGCGACCGCATCCGCCGTCCCAGAATGGGGATGAAGGTCGTGGTGGAGCCGGGCACGCGGTTTTCGCCCGCAGCCCGAGACTTCATCGCGCAATGGAGGTTTGAGATCGTAGAGGAGTCAGAACCGATTCAATCGACCGATGCTGTTCCCGACTGGAATAAGCCTGCCAGCTTTCCGGTGCGTCCTGTCAAAATGGCTGGTCCTAAACCAGAGCATATGACGCAACTGGACGCTGATCATTTTGCGCCCAAAAACATCCCGCGCATTCGCTTTCGCGGCAAGATGGATTCGGTGCACGGGTTGTTTCAGCTGGTGGCGGCCCGGGCCCGAGGTTTTCATCTGCCCGAATTGGCCCGTCATCTCGACATTTTGGCTGCATACTGCCGCGAGATCGTCAGCGCCGAGTACAACGATCGTGAGGTGGCGGAGATTCAGGTGGCGGGGCTGGATGCCACTGCGTTGCGTTACGCCACGCACCACCCTCAAGAAATTCTTGGCATCGCTCATCTCACGCCCGGTCCAGAAGATCATGAGATCATGCACTGGTTGAACTATTTGCGCACGCAAGTGCGAGAAGCTGAGCTGGCCGCGCTGGATGCGTTCGCACCGCCACCATCCTATGAACCATCGCGCCTAGATCTCATCCGGGCGCTGAATCGTCTTAGCAGCGCGGTTTACTACCTGGAGTTGCTATTTCAATCTGGTAAACTGAGCTGGCGTACATCCCCATGAAGAGATTTTACACCGCTACCGATATCGAAAATCTGGCTGCCAGTGGGAAAAATGCGCTGGTTTTAGGGCCGAAGGATTTTCTCACGCCTTTGGCCCGCGACCGAGCGAACGATCTGGGTGTGCAACTGCGCCCAGCAGTAACCCCCCAGCCAGCCACGGCACCCCAACCTCAATCTCCACCTCAAAAACCGCGAACTCAACCCCAAAAACAGGAACAAGTGTCGAAATCAGGCACTAATGCGTTGACGATCTTCATCGAACTGCTGCATCAGGCCCGGGATGAGGCGGCGGGAGATCCGCAGTTGACCCATTATTTCGAGGGGTTGCTGCTGGCGGTTGAGCGGAAAGAGCCTGTGGCGCCGACTACTGACATCGAGCGGGCCGGTCTAACTTTGCATCAACACCCAACTCTGGCCGAGAAGGTGGCGCGGATGAACTCTCTGGCGCGACGATTATTTGGCCCGGAGTCGCCACAACGTCGTTTTGATATTCTCTGGACTTTGGCTGCCCTGGAGAAGGAACAGCACGGATAAAAACCGCCGTTCCAGAATCCCCACCATATCCACCATGCCCACCGATATTGAGTCCATCCTAAAAGCTGCCGATACGGCCATGCGCCGCCGCAAACTCGCCAAGTTTCAAAATCCACTGCATGTGGGCGTGGATTTAGGCACGGCCTATACGGTGGTTATGGTGCTAGATGGCCACATGAAGCCGTTGGTGGGCGCGTATCAATTTGCGCAAGTGGTGCGCGATGGCGTGGTGGTGGATTTTATGGGCGCCATCGATTTATTGAAGCGCCTGAAGACGCAAGTGGAGCGAAAGCTGGGCATGGAGTTGACTTCGGCTGCCAGCGCCTATCCGCCCGGCGTGCCAGTGGCAGAGGTGCAGGCAGTGCGTTATGTGCTGGAAGGCGCAGACCTGGAGTGCACCCAGCTCATCGATGAGCCCACCGCGGCCAACGCCTTGTTGGGTGTAAAAAATGGAGCGGTGGTGGATGTGGGCGGCGGCAGCACAGGCATCGCCATCATTGCAGATGGCAAGGTGGTTTACACCGCAGACGAACCCACAGGCGGCACACATTTTACGCTGGTCATTGCCGGAGATAGAGGAATTTCTTTTGAAGAAGCTGAGACGTTGAAATTAGATCCCAAAGTTCAACAAGACCTTGCACCGACGGTTCGTCCGGTCATGGAGAAGGTTGCGACCATCATTCAGCGACACCTGACCGGCAGAGATGTACGACATATTACCCTGGTGGGCGGAGCAGCGGCCTTTCCGGGCATTGCAGAGGTCGTAGCCGACGTTACAGGCATTCCCACCACGGTCCCTTCCCGCCCTCTGTTCATCACTCCCATTGGCATTGCCATGAACCACACAGGCAAATCTCATGTCTGAACAATTTCAATTACGAACTTATTGCTATCTCGACCGGATGCAGCCCCAGTATGCAGCATTCATCGGCACCATCACCCTTGGCGATTTGCCGGTAGAGGGTATGGCTGCACTCTATATCGAGATGGCTCCAGGCAATTGGGTTTTTCGAATGATTGATGTAGCGGTGAAGAGCGCCAATGTAAAGCCGGGAGCGCAGATCATCGAACGGGAGTTTGGAATGTTCGAGGTGCATTCTTTCTCACAGGCGGACGTGCTGCGAGCGGGAGAGATTGTGCTGGAGCGGCTAGGGTTGCGAATGGAGCAACGGGTCAAGCCCTGGATCGCATCGGAGCAAATCATCACGAATGTTGACCCTTATCAGGCGCAATTGCTGAATCGTACGATTCGCGGCATGATGTTGGTGCCCGGTCAAACGCTGCTGGTGATGGAGATGGCGCCCGCGGCTTATGTGAATCTGGCTGCGAACGAGGCGGAAAAGGCGGCGCCGATCCATTTGATGCATGTCAGCGGCGTGGGCAGGTTCGGGCGTATGTGGATGGCCGGAACTGAGGCAGACATCATCGCCGCCCGAGATGCGGCTGTTACCGCAATCAACGCCATTGATGGCGTAGAGGAGTAGTGTTATGGCCAAAAAATTTCTTACTGCACAGGATATCGAACAGGCGGCCAGCCAGGGCGTGACTGAAATCACGCTGGATAGGAACACCAAACTGACAGATCTGGCCCGTGAAGCGGCGCAGCGTTTGGGCGTCCGCTTTGTAGATGCGGGGCAGGTCGCTGCGCCTGACGCCCCATCCACGTCAACGCCGCCGGCATTGCACCAGCAGATACGCGCCGCGGTCATTGCTCAGTTAGGCGCTGAACCCGCAGGCCTGGATGAGATCATCAAACGCGTGTTGCACGCGGTGGAGGAACAGGAGTAATGGTGCTGGGACGAATCATCGGCACGGCCGTGGCCACGCGCAAGTATCCGGGTCTGGAGGGAGCCAAGTTATTGGTGGTGCAGCAGCTTAGCAAGGAGCTGGAGCCACGCGGACGGCCCGCCGTAGCTGTGGACGTGGCGCACGCGGGGATGGGAGATTTGGTGCTATTGGCTCGTAAACGTGAGGCTGCCGTTGCGTTTTATGTCCCGGACATGCCTCTGGACCTGGCAGTCGTCGGTATTGTCGATACGGTTGATCTATCCCATCTCAACCTGGATTTCGAGTTGCACGAAGGTTATAATCAATTCTAGTACTCAGTCAAATGTGGTTTGATGGAAATTCTCTTGTGGCCGTGGCCTTTACCATCGAGTAAACTCGGATTCTCCAGGCGCTTTGCGCCAGCGGTCGACCTCCGTCGACCGTCTCTGGTTGGTGAAGGGACGGCATAGGCCGTCCGTTGGCCAGAGGCCTATAGA
>CAZYSY010000048.1:0-37042 GCA_964650295.1 uncultured Caldilineales bacterium
AACTAGCCGAGTGAACTCAGGCTCTGTAGGCGCTTCGCACCAACGGTCGCCCTGCGGCGACCTGGACGGCGGAGGCCGTCCGCTGGCCGCAGGCCTGAAGCGCCCGACTTGAGTCGGCCAGGAACGCAAAAAAGCGCCCCCATTTTGAAAGGCACCCACTTAAGGTTGCATGCTTACACGTAACGTTTGTCTTGAAGTGAGTGTTTTTGGATGCCCAGGCGTGAGGCGTGAAGCGGTGTGACTTGGTAGGGGGCGCCTGCGGCAGGCGTGTTTTGTGCCGTTTGACGACATGCTGCAAAAGGCGACGCGCCCTCGGCAGCGTACATGGCGGAGACCTGAGTAGTTACCAGAGACTTTAGTAGGAGTGTTTTTTCCTTGCAGCGCGGCCTCTTGGCGTGAGATGTCTTCTGGGTTCCGGCTTGACCGGGTTAGTAGTTGCCGGCAATGTACTTCTCCCACACCGACGGCCGATTGTTGGGCGTCTTCAGCCACACCAACGCCACATAGCGGGGACGATAGGGCGGACGTAACAGGCGCATATGGGCCTCATCAGGCGTGAGATTGCCCTTCTTCTGATTACAGCGCCGACAGGCGGTAACGATATTCTCCCAGGTCTTTCTCCCGCCCCGACTCTTGGGAATGACATGATCCAGTGTCAGCTGCGCCGCGCCAAAATGCCCGCCGCAATACTGGCAGGTGTATTGATCGCGGGCATACACCAGCCGCCGCGTCAGAGGCAAAGCCAGATTACGGGGCAGTTTGATGTAGCGCCGCAGGCGGATAACCAAAGGCCGCGGCAATTCCGCCGAAGCAGCGCGAATCACCTGATCCGCGGCCTCGATGATCTCCGCTTTGTCCTTGAGCAACAGCAACACGGCGCGCCGGGTCGAGACCAGATGCAGTGGTTCGTAACTGGCATTCAACACCAACACCTCAGCGTTCATGCCCATCCCCCCGAAAAGCAAAATGCGCCCGGCAGCAGACGCGAGGCGCATTGAGAGTTGGCATAGTGGGGTGGCCAACGGGACTTGAACCCGTAACCTCCTGGGCCACAACCAGGTGCTCTGCCTATTGAGCTATGGCCACCATGTATGAAGTCGTCCAGGATGCAAAGAAGCCGGAGCGAGCATAACTCACCCCGGCGTCTAATGGCTGGCGGGCAGGGACTCGAACCCCGACTAGCGGATCCAAAGTCCGCCGTCCTGCCAATTAGACGACCCGCCAAAAAAGGCAAAAAGGTGCCGAGGGGCAGACTTGAACTGCCGACACCGCAATTTTCAGTCGCGTGCTCTACCAACTGAGCTACCTCGGCAAAAAGAGAGGGCTGACGGGCAGCCCTCGGTGAGAGAGCGGGCGATGAGATTCGAACTCACGACCTTCTCCTTGGCAAGGAGACGTTCTACCGCTGAACTACGCCCGCATATCGATGAAGCGATGAGGAACCGGCTGGGATGGCGCCCGTAGAGGTGGACCCGGTCGGATTCGAACCGACGATCTCCTCCGTGCAAAGGAGGCGCCTTCCCACTAGGCCACGGGCCCGCGCCGGGCGATGATGGTGCCGACGAGAGGACTCGAACCTCCACGACCTTTCGGTCAACAGATCCTAAGTCTGTCGCGTCTGCCAATTCCGCCACGTCGGCGCACGTCGGCACGATGTATCATCCAAAAATGAATGGGAGTACTCCCGATTCTGTTCGAAGCCGCCATCTGTCTCACACCCCGACAGGGATGTGGTGGCTCCTGGCTTGTCGGGCGTTACCCGACCTCACCGTCGCCACTGCGACGAGACCGAACTCGTTGCCGGGCCCGGCCCACTCGCCTTGCTCCCGGTTGCACGCTCGCCTAGCCGGCCGCATCTCTGCGACCGCTGGTGGGCTCTTACCCCACCCTTTCACCCCTTACCCGCACCTGCCACAGGCAGGCCGCTGGCGGGACTACTCTCTGTTGCGGTTGTAGTCGTCGGGCCGTTGCCAGCCAGACGCCCTCACTTGCTGTTTCGTGAGGCAACCTTACCACCCAGAGGTGGTGGGGAGTCGGGAAGTTCCTCTACCGGTTCGAAACCGGCAGCGGCGGCGCTCCATTCATTTTTGGATGTCCGGATCATGTCAAAGTGCTTCAACGTTGGGCATTATAGCACTGCCCATGATGATTGTCAAGATGCAAAAATCTTGATTTTGCTCTTTGCTTGAAAAAAACTTTCGCAGCTACTGAAGTCCTCACCCTATGGGAGCGCTGACGGCGCTGCTCCTACGTTGGCTGAAAAGCGCATGCCCCCTTTTTGAAACGCGTCCGAACACAGAGGCAAAAGTTGCAAAAGTATGGGATAATTCGGAAAATAATAGCTAATGACTCCTACCATGTCTGAACTGCCTTCTTGGCTGAGCGTTCTGGAAATCGGCAATCAGATCTTCTCTGCCGCCATCCTCATCCTCAGCTTCTCGCTTTTTGTTTACGTCCTCACCTTCAACCTACACAGCAAAGTGGGGCGGGCTTTCGCTGCGCTCCTGCTGGGGATGGTCATCGTCTATTCGGGCGATGTGGTGTTGCCGCAAGTGGATTGGGCGGAAAGCTGGTTGCGTTTTCAGTGGTTGGGCATTGCGCTGGTGCCCGCGGCCTATCTACATTTCACCAGGTCGGTGTTGTTGGCCGTGTGGTTGCGGCCTGACCGCTTCCGCTGGCGCTGGATCGTGCGAGGCGCTTACGGGGCCAGCCTGCTCTTCGCTCTGTTGGCGTTGTTTACCAACGTCCTGGTTCAACCCCCGGTGGGTGAAATCCCCGTCTCGAATCTGAGACCGGGTCTGCTCTTCCCCCTCTTCACATTTTACTTCATCGTCGCCACCTTGGCCGGAGGATGGAATCTGCTTCTGGCCCGCGCCCACGTCCGCACCCACACCGCCAGGCGACGACTCACCTATCTCTTGTGGAGCTTCGCAGCCCCCGCGGTGGGCGTCTTTCCCTACCTGATCCTGGCATCCAGAACAGGCCAGGCCCGCCCCGAATTGGTGCTCATTCTTGCCAGCATCGCCAATGTTGCCGTGGGCGTGATGCTTATTGCTATGGCCTACAGCGTGGCATATTATGGCGTCTTTGCTCCCGATCGAGTCGTCAAGCGACAACTATTCTATTTCATCCTCCGGGGTCCCATCGTTGCGTCCATCGTGGTGGCGTTGATCTTCATCATCCCCAGAGTCGAGGCCATTCTCGGGCTGCCTCCCGATACAGCGCTGACCTTTTCCGTGGTCATGACGGTGGTATTGGCACAAATCGTGATACATGTGGCCCAACCCTGGATCGATCGTTTCCTTTACCGCAACGACATCGAAGAAGTGGAGTGGCTTCATACGCTGGAAACGCGCCTGATGACCAGTGGAGACTTAAGCCAGTTTCTTGAAAATGTGCTGGTCACCTTGTGCAATGTTTGTGATGTCGATCAAGGCTTTGTCGCGCTGCCTGGCGAGCACGAAGTGCGGTTGGAGGCAGTCGTTGGGGATGAAGAGGAGGCGCGTCGAGCCCTGGCGCTGCCCGAGATTCAACGTCTGCTCACTACCACCGAGGCCGAAAATGGCTTTCAGAAGATCAATGGACACAAAGTTCGCCGGCTCATCAATCGCCACACCGATGAAACGATGGGCATTCTGGCCCTCAACGCCAATTGCGCCGAAGAAAGCGACATCAATGATGAAACTGCTGCCGTGATCGAACATCTGGTGCGACGAGCAGAAATTGCGGTGGAAGATCGACGTTTGCAGATGGATGTTTTCGAAGCGCTCAGGCCCATTATGCCCGAAATTGAAGTCATGCAGGCCTTGCGCGGCGCCGTGCCTTATGTCATCCGCCCCAAAAACGAAAATGCCGTTCCAGAATTGGCCAAACAGCCAGAATTTTACGAATGGGTGCGCGGCGCACTGACACATTTCTGGGGCGGCCCCAAACTCAGCCAGAGCCCGCTGCTCAATATGAACCTGGTGCGGCAAAAGATGGCCGACTACGAAAACTCTCCCACCCGAGCCCTGCGAGCGATCTTACAAGAAGCCATCGAACAACAACGCCCGCCTGGCGCACGTCAGATGACCACCTCGGAGTGGTTACTTTACAATATCCTGGATTTGAAGTATCTTCAGGGTAAGAAAGTGCGCGAAGTGGCTCAGAAACTAGCCATCAGCGAATCGGACCTCTATCGAAAACAACGAATCGCCATTGCCGAAGTAGCGCGCACTCTGGCCGAGATGGAGGCTGACGCCGCCGAATCCCCCGAAACCCCAGAGGGCGTTGAGGCGTAGATGCGGTTCGAAAAAACTTGTAACAAGCGGATGACGCAGAAAAAACGGACTCCGCCAAGGAAAAGATAACCATCAGGAGGATGTGCGCAGCACTGTGCGCCTTCCGTCGAGATGCAATCTGTGATACACATGTAGTTTTCTGACTACGGCTCACTCCCCCACCTTTCCCCCATCATGTCAACAAAAAGAAGCGCGGCTCGACGTCATCAGACTGCGATATTGGGTGCAATCCTGATGATTTTCGGGATAGCCGCATGGTATGAGTTGTTCACCGATCCTTCAGGAAAACACTTCCTACATACGCTATTAGGCATTGGGGCATGGCCTTTTGCCATCTTTATCACGCTGTTAGGACTCGCCATGGTCGTCTGGCCACAACTGCGCCAGAGGATCGGCAGTTACTGGTATCCCGAAGCGATACTGGGGCTGCTATTGGTTTTTCTGAGCGTTATCACCCTGGCCAGCGCTTTGCACAAAGCGCCCGATCCCTTCGTGGCCGCCAGAGCTGGCAAAGGCGGAGGCATGATGGGATGGGCGCTATCGCAGCTTGCTTTCACCTATCTGGGCGGATTGCCCTCCTGGGCTCTTTTCATCTCACTATTGGCAGGTGGATTGTACCTGATCTACATCTATACGCCGTTGCGCCTGCTCACCTTACCAGGCGTTTCCATTACCTGGGTGGAGCCCGAACCTGCAGAACAAACTTCAGACACGCCTGCGCCAACGTCCCCCATTTCGTCAACCCCCGTCATCGCTGAACCCCAAACCCTGCCATCCACGCCGAATCGCACGCGCTCCACGCCAGCGCAACGTCCTGCATCCAGAAAAGAAAAAGCCAAGAAAAAACTACGCAGAGTCAAACGGAAACCAGCAAGGAAATCCCAGCCCGCCTCCCCCAGCATTGGCGCTCAACCTTCCGACCGTCCTCTCCCGCCACTGAGTCTTTTGGAAGCCTCCGACGAAGGCGATGCGTCACACGAGCAAGCGCGCATCATGGCAAAAATCATCGAAGACACTCTGGCCAGCTTCGATATCCCCGCCCGGGTTGTGCAAATCAACGTTGGCCCTACAGTGACCCAGTTTGGCGTGCAACCGGGGACCTATGAAAAAAATGGGCAGACCGTGCGAGTGCGTATCAGCAAGATTGTGGCGGTGACCGATGACCTGGCGCTGGCCCTGGCCGCCAGTCCGGTGCGCATCGAGGCGCCAGTGCCTGGCGAAGCGTATATCGGCATCGAAGTGCCCAACCCCGAGCCGACGCTGGTCAGTCTACGTGGGGTGCTGGATGATCCCATCTTCAAAGAAATCGACAGTCCCCTGGCCATCCCCTTAGGACGGGATGTCAGCGGAGAAGCGGTGGCCGCCGATCTGCACAAGCTACCACATCTGCTCATTGCGGGCGCCACAGGCTCGGGAAAATCGGTGGCTATGAACGCCATCATCTGCGGGTTGCTCTTCAACAATCCTCCCGAACGCGTCAAGATGGTCATGGTGGACCCCAAGCGGGTGGAATTCCCCGGCTACAATGGCATTCCCCACTTAGTGGCGCCCGTAGTGACCGATCCAGAAGAAGCCAGTGGCGCATTGAGCTGGCTTCTGGTGGAAATGGATGAGCGGTATCGCAAATTCTCAGAGGCGGGGGTGCGTAACATTGGCGGCTACAATGAGAAAATGCCTCCCGAACAGCAACTCCCCTACATCGTCATGTTTGTCGATGAGCTGGCCGATCTGATGATGACATCCCCCGAAGTCATCGAGGCCAAGTTGGTGCGACTGGCGCAGATGGCCCGAGCCACGGGTATTCATCTGATCATCGCCACCCAGCGCCCTTCGGTGGATGTGGTGACCGGTCTGATCAAAGCCAATTTCCCGGCCCGTCTGGCCTTTGCCGTCTCCAGCCAGATTGATTCACGGGTAATCTTGGATGAACCAGGCGCGGAAAAGCTGCTGGGACGCGGCGATGGCATCTTCATGGCTCCCGATCGTCCCCAACTCCGGCGTATCCAGGGTTGTTTTGTCAGCGATAGCGAAATCGAAGCGCTGGTAGACTGGTGGAAGATACAAACGCCCACTCAGTTGCACGAGCCCACCGCAGCTCAGCGCCCCTGGACCGACATGATGGAGGAAGAGGCCAACGAGGATGATCTGTTCTATCTGGCAGTGGAAGCCCTCCGGGAAAAACAGAGCATCTCGGCCTCAGCATTGCAAAGAATGCTTAATATCGGTTTTCCGAAAGCGGCCCGGCTCATCGAAGAGTTGCAAGCAGAAGGCGTCATCGGCCCTGAACAAGACAAACGCACCGGACATCCTGTGTTGTTGGAAAGATAGCAGAGATCATGGTGGGGTCACCAAGAGGGGAAGCCGCACGCCATCACCGCCATCAGGCAAATGCGCGCGAGCGCCATCGCTGCGGCTGTATAGCCCCGCCAACCACTCATAGCGCCCTGGCTCAGGAATGATGATACGATAGCCCTGATAAAGCACATCATCAGGTTGCCAATCACGACTGAGCAGAGCCAAACCATCTACTTGGGCCGCTCGATCCTGGCTTCCTTGGCGCAAGATGTGATTGAATGCGGTTATATCTCGTACAAAAACATCGGGCGCAGGTTGTGTGACCCGCCAAACCAGGGTCGCTAAAACCGATTCGCCCGCGGGCCACGGTTGCGGAAAGGCGTAGGCTTGCAAGGCCATGCCAACATCGAAGACCGGACGATCAGGCAATAAGGTGGTGGAGAGCTCAATCTTCGGGGCGGCAGGGAGGAGATAGAGCAGAAGGGGATCATCTCCCTGACCGCGCCAGACCTCCTGGCCCAACTGCGCCAACACAGGCGTCATGTCAGACGTTTCAACAAGATAGAGGCTGGGCTCGCTGGCATGGAGCAACAGCGCTGGCGCATCAATTTTCGGATAAAAAAATCGAGGATGGAGATGATGGGGAAGGAGATCGCTGACAGCTGCAGCAGTGGAACTCACCTCGGGAATGTCGGCGAAGATGGGCGTCTTCACCTGATCCACATCCAACTTCGTCGCCCATGTGACGGCAGCATCGGCCGCGGCTTGCCAATCGCGTAGAGGATGACCAAAGGTGTCTATGCCCGCCCCGGCATCGATTCTGGCCAACACATCGCCATAAGCGCCTCCCCAAAAAATGAGTAGAACCAGCGCCACAGCCATAGCAAAACCACGGGCCAGCAGCGGAGTCCAGGTCCGTGTAACAACCATACGCCGAACCAGGACCAGAGGCCAGGTCGCACCCAGCGCCAAGAAAAGGGCAGGAAGAGGCAACAACACCGTCCAATATTGCAGATAGATGGACAATGGGCCCAAACAAAGGGCCAGGACTGGCCCCAAAGCCCATCCCAGCAACAAACCGGCCTCACGCCTCCGGCGAATATTTCCCAGCCACAGCACCACGCGCGTCCCCCCCAAAAACATCATTCCCAACGCTAGCCAACGCACCCACAGCAACATGGCATCCCAAGCGCTTACAGGAGCGCCCACGCCCGCCAGTTCGAAAATCCTATCCCCGCCCCACAGCTGCCAGGCCAGAGACAAGCGCGTCGCTAAAACAGACCACGCGGCCGATGCAGGAGACCCTTGTGACCACGCCGAAACCGCACTCTCCGGGAAAGATGCCAGCCGAGAAGCCAACATCCAAAGATAAGGCGACATCAACGCCAACCCCACCAGCCCACCCCACAGGGTCTGACGCCGTAGCCACCGTCGCGGCGCCAACAGCCACGCGGCCAGCCAGCTCAAGACCTGCACCAACGCCAGCACATGAGTCAACAACTGCAACGCCGCCACCACTGGGAACCAAAATCGCGCCCGACGATCCTCATCCACCACAACTCGCCAGGCCAAAAGCAGAAGCAACACACTGAATGTCACCTGAATATGAGCCCAAAATTTGCGATCATAAAACACCAACCAGGGATTGACCGCCATGTACAACGCAGCCAACAAACCCGTCCAGCGCCCAGCAACCAAACGCCCCAACAGATACGTAAGCGCCACCGCCAACACCCCCAACATTCCCAACCAGATGACAGCGGCCTGAGGCGAACCAGGGGCGGGAATCAACGCCAATGCCAGGATGTAGGCATCAAAAGCAGAACGCTGCACCCCAATACTGGTGCCCCCACTGAACACAGGCCAAAAACGTCCTGCCGCTATCCCCTGGGCTATACCCAAAATGTGCGCCTCATCATATTTGAACTCCACCAGCCCAGGGTGCATCCAGCGTAGCCCCGCAGCCACCCCCAATACAGCAAGAATCGCTACGCGATGTAGAAAAAGCCGAAGGTCTCGTAGAAACATCATGTAGAGATCATACTCGAAGCGCTGGTCAATTTCAAATCAGCCGATCGGCGCGAGAGCGTTTCAAAATGGGGCATTCGTTCATCGGCCAAAGCATACCCAAGGCAGGCCTGTGACAAAAGATGGAAAAGTTACACATTGCATAAAGGCTTACCCAATGTGCAACTTTCTGGGGCGTCGACGGGCTTATCAAGCATCTACCGCTGAACAAGCCGACGAACATGGACGAAAAGTGAATAACGTGGACGAAATAAGCCTCTTGTTCGTCCATTTTCGTCCTGTCGTCCCTTCGTCTGTTTGTGGGATTGCAGATTAAAGCATCAACGCCTGCTTTTTAGAACCGAAAAGTCGCACATCAGGTAAGGCTTGTCTTTTCATGCCAATTCCATTAAGATGCCGCATAAGCGCCCAATTCAATCGCTCACAAGCAGTGAGGCACATCACCATGAGAAAACTCAAGTTCACACTGGCGGCACTCAGCCTCTTCTCGATATTCATGCTCTCCCTCACATCCGTCATCGTCCAGGCGTCGTTCCCGGCAGGGCAACCTGTTTTCAGACAACATCATCCAGGCCACGCGGCGAGCCCTTTTACAACAACAGCAAGCATCACCATCACCAAAGGGCCCGACTTTCAACAAGCCCGGACCGGGCAAACGATAACCTTCACCCTGGCGATCACCAACACCGGCGATATTACCCTAACCAACGTCAGTGTGAGCGATCCCTTGGCCGCTTCCTGCGAACGCGATATTGGAGATATGGCCCCCAACGCCAGCCACACCTACCAATGCAGCGCCGCCTACGACGATGATATCACCAACACAGCAACGGTCAAAGGAAAAAATATCACTACAGGTGAATCCATCGAAGCCTCCGACTCAGCCCGGGTGGACATCACCCCCTCCACCTTCATCTACGACGACACCCCCACCGCCCCCATTCCCATCAAACTGGATACAGAATGCTTTTCCAGTGGCATGATCACTCGCACATTCACCGTAGACGAAGATTTCACTGTGGGGGATGTCAACATCGGCTTGAACATCGACCACACATTCCGAAGCGAAATTTGGGCGTTCCTCACCTCGCCGCGCGGCACACAGGTCGTGCTCACCACCGAATGCATCAATTGTGATCCCGACAATAACTACGACATGATGCTGGATGATTCATCCTCGAATCCCCAGGATGACGGCGATGATGATGACACCGCCCCCCCATACTACGATCGAGATGCTGCCCCCTTCCGCCCGCTGACGGAATTCATCGGCGAACCCGCACACGGGGTATGGACGCTTGAGATCTGCGACCAGTTTTCGCCCCAACATCATGGGCAATACAATCGCAGCCGTTTAGTGTTGCAAGACGCCACGCTACTGGCGCAAAAACGCTCGGATAAAGTCATCTTACTGCCCACCTCATCCATGCACTATACCATCATTTTCACCAACCACAGCAAAACAAAGCTGGAAAATGTGCAGTTAGAGGACGTCGTACCCGCCAGCGTCAATTACACGCCTGGTAGCTTACAGGCTTCCACGGGCAACGCTTCCGAATCCAACGGCATCATCACCTGGCAGGGAGACCTCGCCAGCGGCGACACAGTGACGCTCACCTTTGGCAGCGATGTCGCCATCGACCACGCCGCCCTCATCACCAACACCGCCACCATCACCCATCCCATCCTGGCAGAACCTCTACATCCCACCATCATAGGACAGGTCTTTACCGACGCCCTGCACATTTACACCAACGAGACAGACATGGTCATCCCTGACGGGCATTTTGGCTGTAAAACGCCCATCAGCTCCACGGTTTATGTCGACGACGATTACTACATTGGTGACATTGAAGCCGGCGTGACAGCTAAACACACCATGCGTTCTGATCTGCTCATCGATCTAATTGCGCCGTGGGGAGAAACAGTCTCGGTGGATACAGGCCAGGGTGGAAGCAACGAAAATCTCGACGCCCGTTTTGCAGATCGAGGCTCGCAAGACGCACTTGCCAAAAACAGTCACGATGTCGACGCGCCCTATTACGAAATTCTGGCCCGACCGCCTGGCGGCGACGATCATCGCAGTCCACTCTCTCCCTTCGACGCCCATCCCGCCAAGGGAGAATGGACTTTGCGCATCTGCGACGAAGCGCAGGTGGACACCGGCGCGTTGCGCCAGTGGACGCTCTTTGTTGAAGAAGCCAACGTCTGGTTGGGATACGATGACGCCTGGAGTCACGCCAACAACTGGAGCAAAGGACATGCACCTCAAACGACCGAGTACGCCATCATTCCCACCGCGCCCGAAGGTGGGTATTTCCCGGTGCTGGATGGCAGCGTCATCATCGAAAATCTGCTCTTGCAAGAGGACGCACAGCTCGATATACGGGACCACGAACTTTATGTCGAGGACTACATGGATAATTATGGCGTCATCACCCAAACGCTCCCTGTCACCGCCGTCAATACACCGGTCGATTTTCTTCACATCACCAATCAGGCGGGAGATAGCGACAAATACAACGGTCTTGTCATCACTCCCACCATCAGCAGCCTGGGCCAGGTCACCGTTAGCATCAGCGGCAACCAAAACGATGGCTGCACCGATGTACCCAGCGACTCCTTGCTCACCCGATGTTACCGCATCCAACCTGAACATCCGGTTAGCTCCACCATCAAATTCTACTACTCCGAAACAGAGCGGAACAAGCAAGACGCCAACAATCTCACCGTTTGGCGACGTGGGCTTCCTGCCTATCAGTGGCGACAAGAGGGTGAAGGCTTCACGTTTTCGGAAACCAGTGTGGCGTGCCAGAGCGATAACGGCTATACCTGTTGGGTGGAGGCCCAAGCGGTCAATCGTTTTGGCCGTCTGACCATTGGTACGCCTGCGCCTCCGGCCATCAGTCCTGCGCTTCATGGCTCCGACATCAAGCTAAGTTGGCATGATGACACCTGCTGTATTACCCACTACGAAGTCTGGCGTGCGCCGATCCCATACTTCAATCCCACATTCTCCCAGGCTACAAAGTTGAGCGATGTGGCCACCAACAGCACCCATGATTACGACTATGTCGATGCGGGCGTTGTGAACACGGCTGGAGAAAATTACTATTATGTCATTCGCAGCCACTTCACTCGCGACCAAACCACCGACGCTAATATCGTCGGCATTTACAATGTTCCGTTGACGCCCGGCACAAACTAAAAGGAATTTCAGTCCGCGCCAATGGCCATCTTTTCGGGCGGGCTCAAAACATGCCCTGCGGCCAGAACGACGCAGGCCTGAAGTCCCCGACTTGACTGGATTTGGAAAGCAAAAAAGCTCCCATTTTGAAACGCTCAACTTTGGGCCAAAAGTTTGACATTTTGCAGGAAAACCGCTATCCTTGCTCGGTCAGGCCTGCTCCTGGCTTGTTGCTGCGCCCGGCACAATGGCGTGTTTGGACGCAGCTAAATTGAAGTTAACCGATGTTTTGGTGGCTATTGGCAAGGGAAAATGGGGAGTGGTTATTTTTGACTGATGTTTGCATTCCAGCTCGTTGCCATGGTGCGATCTTAAAGCATTTGACGATAGACGACGGACGATGGAGGACGAAAATCGCTAATTTAATGGCGCGAACCATCTACCATCCCTGGTCCATCGTCCCCTGAGTGTGGATAGGAGCCAATCGCTCACTTCCGATGACGTCGGCCAAATTCTGACCATGATCCTAGCAAGCAGACACAAATTTCATGCCCAATGGTCCACCGATTGAAATCAGGGCTAGGGCCTCCGGTCGCCTTTCAGCCTGCGCCGACAGGCCGACTGAAGTCGGTCTCGTTAGGTCTCTGGCCAACGGCCGACCTACGCCGTCCCTTCACCAACCAGAGACGGTCGACCTCCGTCGACCGCTGGCGCAAAGCGCCTGGAGAGTCCGAGTTTACTCGATGGTAAAGGCCACGGCTACAAAAGGATTTCCATCAAACCACAATTGACTGAGTACTAGACCACAATCGACAATGAGGGGGATTTGCCGGATCAACGCCATGCAAACAACATCTAGCGCACCTGCGCCTCGCCAATGACGTAATAATCGCCCATGGGATTGCCATTTTCGTCCAACAGGGGCAGGCGTTCTCCGGTGCGCAACAGATACCACCCCAAAATAATCTGATATCTTCCGGCGGGAGCGTCGGCCTGTAGCGGAAATTGATACGCATCCTGAATTGTGACGCCCGCGGGCCACTGCGAAGTGGCCAAGGTGCCTTGCAGAGGATAAGTGTCAATCTGGCCGTGCAGGAGTCCATCAGGGCCAATGGCCTGCACAAAAATGGTGTAGTCCTCTTGCGGTTGACTCAACGTCTTCCACTGAGTCGAGACCCTCACCACGTCGCCTGGTGTGACAGTGTGCGTGGCCAGCTCAGCCTGATCCAGAGCGAAGATACCACCGAAATTGGCCAGCTGGGCCGAGACGGCGCGCACCTCTAACGTGGTCACCTGGCGTTCATTCAAAGAGATGCTTATCTTGCCCGCAGTTTGCGGCAACCTAAACGGCAAAGGAATGGCGCGATAATCGCCCCGTTGGAGTCTCCCCACCGCCAATATATCTTCCACCACTCCATCAGGAGAATCGATGCGCACCGGCAAATGATAATCGCCATCTGCCCGGGCCAGCAGATAAAGAAGGATTTGGGAGGAATTGTGATGAACGTAGAGATGTGCTGGAGCCTCATGCCCCATCAATAGCAACCCCGAAGTCAGCAAGACATCATCGCGTACCTGGGGATGCGGAGGCGTACCAGGGGAAACATCGATGACGCCCAGCGGTTGCCACGTTTGCCCCGATGCCGTAGCCAGACCGTTCATGGCATAAGGCTCTCCCACGCCCACCTCCAGCACAATAGGCCCGGCCCACGCCCACCCGAATTCCAGAGGAATCTCATGATAATCCAACACGATCTCGGTGGACTTCCAGGCATTGGTGGGATAAAACCCATTGGCGGCAAAACGCCTTTCTTCCCACACGATGCGCCCTGAGTGGAGCGAGCGCAAACGCAAACGCACTTCGTAGCGCCCCACCGACGCATCCAAACGCTGCCAGGCCAGGTTTAGGGGCAAGATGTCGCCTTCGCGCCAGACCTTCGCATCTAGATCCACCCCCACCAGGCGGACCTCATCGCCGAAACGAACCTTCTGACCGCCAAAATCCGCAGGCAAAGCGGTCAGGGGATGGCGCGAGATCTCCACAACCGGCCCAGCGCTGCGCAGATGAAATTCTCCCTCAAGACCAGGCAATGTGCGGGCCGCATACGCGTGCCGCCCCGCGTTCAGCGCGGCATACAGCGCCTGCCGATATCCCGCCTCATCGCCCTGCACGGTGATGTCCATCTCCGGCCCCAGACCTTCCACTCGGTGCAAATATTCCAAAGGAGCGATGCGCAGGCTGTCGGCCAAAATGACTGCATCCTTTGCCACCGCCGCGAACACCCGTCTCGCCCACGCCTCGCCGCCATCATCGCCCGAACGATCCACCACCCCCCAGTTGGAGGCCAGCAAAACAATGGGCCACAATGCCGCCAATGTCAGCGTCAAGGCATCCCCAAACGCACTTCTGTGCAGCCAACGTCGCACCTGAGTCAAGCCCATTGCGGCCCACAAAGAAACCAACAAGAATACGGGAATCAAAAACACCGCCACATCGGGCACATTGTAGGCAGCGCCATAGAACAAATATGCGCCCGCCATAACCAGCGTGACCACACCCCACGCGCTACGTTGCCTGAACAACGTCCCTAACCCCAGCCCGCTCAATGCCAGTCCGAACAACGTCATCTCCCCCACAGTAATGCGCGCCAGGATGCGCCAACGCTCAAGCTGGAAGATATCGCTCCACTGTAAGGAGCCCGCAAATTGACGCGCTGTGATGTAAGTCCAAAACGACTGCCACGACATCGGCTCGCCAGTGATCTCAGGCCAACGTAACGGGATGTAGATGATGGGCGTCATCCCCAGCAGCGCCAGGGCCAGTGCTGTGGCCCATTGGCGCATCGACAAGCGAGGACGGCTGATGGCCACAGAGAGAATGATCGCGGGCAAGGTGAGGAGGATGGTCAGATGATGCGCCAACCCCAAGCCCACCAACAAAGCCATCCAATACACGGCTCGACGATCCTCTGGCTGCGCCAACAACCGTTGCAAAGCGAGCAGAATGCCCAACACCAACAATGCATTCAGCGCGTACACCTCGGCCGCGGTGGCGGCTTGCCAAAACGTAAGACCAAAAGCTAGAGCCAGGGCGGCAATCCAGGCCGACAACACATCTCCTTTCGATTTGTGCACCAACCGCACCAGTCCGGCCACCACCAGGGCCGCGGGAATTGCAGCACTCAGATTGACTCGCCACGCTACTGAGCCAAAGGGCAGTAGTTTGATGAGCAGATGCCCCAACATCACATACAGCGGATAACCTGTGGGATGGGCGACGCCCAGAGAGTAAGCGGTAACTTGAAACTCAAAGGAATCAGCCTGCCCCACATGCCTGCCCATGGTCAACAGATATACAAACCCCGCTACCAGGCCCGCGCCCGCCGGAAAAAGCCAATCGGGCAGCGAGATGGCGTTGGCCTCATGCAACCATTGGCCCAACAAGCCGGCAGTCAACAACAGCCCTCCCAACGCCAACGCGCCATCTCGCACCAAATCGATGTGCGGGAAGAAGAACTGCGCCAGGGATAATAGCAAGGGCAGCCATCCCCAAACCAACGCCGTGCGGGCCCGGGCCACATCGACCTGGGCTACAGCTGCGACTCGATGCAAAATTAGAAATCGCATTCCCAAGAGCATGCCTGTGCCCACCACGCCCCCCAATATCAAACCGCCCCATTGAGTCAGTGGCCATAAAGACAGCGGCATGGTGTGGCCCACCACAGCCGCGGCTCCCAGGCCAAACAAAAACCCAATGAGTGCGACCACGGGGTGCAGGCTACGGAATGCAGCCTCTTTTTGGGAGGAGGTCAAGGTATGGGGAATTTGCACGAGGCGCGTCCTGAAGATGAAATCTCAACTAAATGGCCACCACTGGCGGACTGCTCTCATCCACTGGACCTTCCACCCAAAAATCGCCAGAGCTGGTCACCTCCTTCTTCCAGATGGGCGCTATGTGCTTGATGCGGTCGATGGCATACGCACAGGCGTCGAAAATCCCCTCGCGATGCGCCGCGGCCACGGCAATCACCACCGCGGCGTCTCCAACCTGAAGCCGCCCGACGCGATGGAAGATGGCCACATCCAGCACCTGGGGCCATCGCAGTTGCACCTCCTCCCCAATCTCGGCCAGTTTGGCCTCGGCCATCTCTGCGTAGGCTTCATATTCCAGATACTCGGTGTCGATATCACCGGTGACGCCCCGCACTGTCCCTGCAAATAGAGCCACGCCCCCCACCACGGGCGTGGTCACCAGGCTCGCCACCTGATCGAGGGTCAACGGTTCGGTGGTGATACGGAACTTCTTCACCACCTGACCGCCGCCCACCGGCGGAAAGATGGCCACCTCATCGCCATGATGCAAAAGGGCATCTTCATCCACAAAATCTTTGTTGATGGTGACATGAAAACGCCCGCCCCGCCCCAGATGAGGCGCGTCCTGGCGAATGACCTCCACCAGATCGGCGACAGTGGCGTTTTCGGGCAATTCAACTTCCAGATAGGGAGATTTGAATATCTCGCGTAACGAGGCAAACAGACGAACATTGACTTTCATAGAACCTTCCTTGTGTGTGAAGTAGTGTGGGGGGCCATGCCAATAAGATTTTTGAGTGTCGAGCGAACAAATGATCTCTCGCCAAGTCACAACATCACGTTCTCTTTTCGTTGCGGCTTAGCGCCTTGGCGTGTGCATATCTCTCGATTCTGGCTTTGCCAGGTCAGGATGATTCGACGCGAAATTCGCCGCTCTTGCCGCCATGTTTATAAAGCAAACGCACTCCTTCGATGCGCATTGTTTTTTCGAGCGCCTTGGCCATGTCGTAGATGGTGAGTGCGGCCACCGAAGCCGCGGTCAGCGCCTCCATTTCCACGCCCGTCTGCCCCTGGGTCTTGACCAACGTGAGAATATGAATACCCGATTCCTCGTACTCGAAATCCACGGCCACCTTGGTCAGCAGCAGAGGATGGCACATGGGGATAAGCTCGTGAGTGCGCTTGGCAGCCATGATGCCCGCCACCCGGGCCGTGCCCAGCACATCACCTTTTTTCACATCCCCTGCCTTGATCGCGGCCAGGGTGTCTGGGTGCATGACGATGTGGGCTTCAGCCCGAGCAGTACGCTGGGTGATGGGTTTGGCGCTGACATCCACCATTTTGGCTGCGCCACGTTCGTCAAGATGGGTGAGTTCGGACATGATGATTCGTAACCTACTTTCAGGACGGTATGGATATGAATAAAATGGAAAAACGCATGTGTTCTTTCTGTTCCATTGGCAAATTGCAGCGTGCCATGGGTTTTTATTTTAGTACACCAAATCGCCAGAGAGAAAGGCCTGGGTGCGAGGATCGCGAGGATGAGAGAAAAAATCATGGGCCGAGGCAATCTCGATGATTTCACCTTCGTAGAGCAGCGCCACCCGTTGGGCCAGGCGCCGCGCCTGCCACACATTATGGGTGATTAATACCACCGTAGCGCCACGCGTCTCGTTGGCCCGCCGAATGCTCTCCTCGATGAGCCGCACGTTGCCCGGATCTAGATTGGCGGTGGGTTCATCCAAAAAAAGTAGCTCAGGATTCAACACCAGAGCTCGGGCCAGCGAAACGCGTTGAGCCTCACCTCCGCTGAGGGTGTGCGCGGGCTGCTCGGCCAAATGGGTCAGACGCACCTCCGCCAATGCCCGCCAAATCTCCTCCCGACCGTTACGCATCCCCCGCACATTCAATCCATAGGCCACATTACGGGCCACACTGGCGCTTAGCAAATGCGGATGCTGAAAAACAGTAGTCATCCGACGGCGCAGGGCAATGGGCAACGTATGGGGCGTCCATGCCCGACCATGATACACCACCCGCCCCCGAGTTGGTTTTTCAAGGAAGTTCATCAACCGCAACAACGTGCTTTTGCCCGCGCCGCTGGGCCCCACCACTGCAAAAATCTCTCCGGGCAAGATATTCAACTCAGGCACGCGCAGCACCACGCGCTCGCGATAGCGATGCTCGATATCTTCCAGGCGCATGATGGGATCAGAGATCATTGGCGGGGATCCAGTCGACCCTGCAAATGCAGCAACAGCCAGTTGGCGGAAAAAGTGATGCTCAGCAGGATGACGCCCAGGGCAATGGCCATGGCAAAGTTGCCCTTGCGGGTTTCCAGTACGATGGCCGAGGTGAGCACGCGGGTTTTGTGTTCGATGTTGCCGCCGACAATCATCACCGAGCCCACTTCAGAAATGATCGCTCCGAAGCCAGCGATGAGCGCGGCCAACACCCCAGCTCGGGCCTCATAAAGCAGAGTGAAGATGATCTGGCGTTGGGTCGCGCCGAGCGAGCGCAGTTGTAGTGAAAGGGCCGCGGGCACAGCTGCGATGGCGGTCATGGTAAAGCCGATGATCAGAGGCAGAGAGAGAATGGTTTGGGTGACGATCATGGCCTTAGGTGTAAAAAGCCAGCCAAGCCCGCCCAGGGGACCTTGCCGGGAGAGTAAAATGTAGATGGTCAGGCCCACCACCACTGGTGGCAAGCCCATGCCGGTGTAAACCAGGGCCACCAACAACTTTTTACCCCGAAAATCTTTCAGGCCCAGGACGATGCCAGCGGGCAATCCCAAGATGGCGCTGATGAGCAAGGCCAGACCACTGACGCCCAACGACAGCCGCACGATCTCCATCAATGCGGGATCGCGAGCGAAGATAAGGCGGATGGCTTGCAAAAAGCCCTGAAGAAATGTATCCATGGGGTGAGCGGTTCAAAATTGGGCGGAAAGCACTTTCAAGCGATTTAGTCGGTTGCGTTGGGATAAAAAAGCTGCTGGCCATACTTTTCTTTGCCAAACCGGGCAATGAGCTTTTGTGTATCCGCACTGGTGATCCAATCCACGAATTGGGTGGCGGCGGCGAATTTATCCTGGTGGGCGTCATCCTGCGCAATGGGCAATACGCCATATTGGTTGAAGAGGATGGGGTCGCCCTCCACTAGAATTTCCAGGTCCAGACCATCGCGGCGGGCGAGATAGGTGGAACGGTCGCTGAGGGTGTAGGCCTGTTCTTCGCTGGCCATGGTCAGCACTGCACCCATCCCCTGACCAGCGCTCTGATACCACGCCCCTCCTGGCTCCACGCCGGCAGACTCCCAGATGCTCATCTCCTTCATATGTGTGCCTGAATTGTCACCGCGAGAGATGAAAAGGGCCTGGCGTTCAGCGATCTTGCGGAACGCGTCGGCGGCGCTATGCTCGCCGCGAACGCCTGCAGGATCATCATCCGGACCAAGGATGACAAAATCGTTGTACATCACATCCTGACGATAGGGCGCGTAGCCATCGGCCACGAACTGCTCTTCGCGACTTTTGGCGTGCACCAGCAGCACGTCGGCATCTTTGGCCTGTCCCAGCTTCAGGGCCTGGCCCGTGCCCACGGCCACCACATCCACCTTGATGCCGGTCTTTTGCTCGAAGTCAGGTAAAATCGCATCCAGCAGGCCGCTGTCATAGGTGCTGGTGGTAGTGGCCAGCACCAACTCGGAAGCCGAAGCCGCGATGCTGGAAGAGGGTTCGCCCACTGGGGGCCGACATGAGGTCAGGGTCAATACCATCAAAGTCAGCAATAGTAGGAAGGCGATATGCTGGATGAACATATCGCCATTCCCAAAAAATCGTTGCCGGGTTCGATGTTTGGTCATTGGCCAACTCCAGATTACAAAAATGAAATTTATGGGTGCAATGCTTTTTGCAGACGCTGCAAATGCACCATCCCCAGTTCTTGCACTTCGGCGTCGATGGCTGTAAACATGGCCCGTAGTTGTTGCAGGATGACGCGGGCCTCAGACGTGAGCTGCGCCCCACCGCCTCCCTTGCCTCCCACAGTAGTCTGCACCAGGGGCAACCCCAGGCGCTCTTCCATCTCATGGATGCGGTTCCAGGCCAGACGATATTGGATGCCCATGGCGTTGGCCGCGGCGCTAATGGAGCCGGTGCGCTCAATTGCCGCCAGCAGTTCCAGTCGCCAGCGGCTTAGAGCCACATGACCAGCTTCGGTTTCTAACCAGATGTTGGCGTGGATGGTGAGGGGAGGAAGCGACATGGGGCGATTGTCTGTGTTCAAGTACGTGAAGAGTGAAGTGTGAAATGTAAGGTCTCCTCGCTCATCTATGCGCTTTTGGCCAGGAGATCATCGCTGGACCAGGAGACGACTTGGCCATTTTCATTGAAAAGCAGAGGGCGCGTGCCCTGAGTGATGTTTTCTGCGTTGACAATGCAGCGGGTCACATCATCCCGCCCAGGAATTTCATACATCACATCGAGCAGCACCCGTTCCACGATGGTGCGTAGCCCGCGGGCTCCGGTTTTTTGGCGCATAGCTTCTTTGGCCACGGCGTGTAATGCTTCATCAGTAAAGATGAGTTGCACGTCGTCCAGCTCAAGCAGACGTTGGTACTGGCGCAGAATTGCGTTTTTGGGTTGGGTGAGGATGGCAATGAGGGATGCTTCGTCCAGAGGCTCCAGATTCACTGTCACAGGCAGGCGCCCCACGAATTCGGGAATAAGGCCGTAGGCCAGCAGGTCTTCGGGACTGACCTGGGCAAGCAGTTCGGTGCGACGTTTTTCCAGATCCGCCTTTTCCTTGGGAGCGCCATTGAAGCCGATGCGCCCCTGAGCGCCCACCCGTTTGGCTATGATGTCTTCGATGCCTGCGAAGGCGCCGCCTGCAATAAACAACACGTTGCTGGTATCGATGGACACCAATTCTGATTGGGGATGTTTGCGCCCGCCCTGGGGTGGTACGTTGGCCACTGTGCCTTCGATGATCTTCAGAAGCGCCTGTTGCACGCCTTCGCCCGACACGTCACGTGTGATGGAGGGATTGCCCCCAGATTTGCGTGCGATTTTGTCGATCTCATCGATGTAGACGATGCCAATCTCGGCCCGCTGTACATCCCAATCGGCAGCCTGCAACAACCGCACCAGGATGTTTTCCACATCATCGCCCACATAGCCTGCCTCGGTGAGACTGGTGGCGTCGGCGATAGTGAAAGGCACATCTAGAATGCGGGCCAGTGTTTGGGCCAGCAGGGTTTTGCCGCTGCCCGTCGGTCCCAACAACATGATGTTGCTTTTCTGCAGTTCCACATCTTCGGCATCTGCGCCAGAGATAATGCGCTTGTAGTGGTTATAGACCGCGACTGAAAGCACCTTCTTAGCCCGCTCCTGACCAATGACATAATCATCCAGCCGGCGCACCAACTCACGTGGAGAAAGGATGAGATCTAGGCTGAAGGTGAGGGGGGGCTTTTGTTCGGTGGAGGGAGTGATGTTTTCCTCTTCCAGAATTTCCACGCACAAAGCCACGCACTCATCGCAAATGTTCACGCCTTCGGGCCCGGCAATGAGGCGTTGAACTTCGCTTTCGGGGCGGTTGCAAAAAGAGCAGGTTTGTTTGCTCATTCCTCGTCGCTCTTTTCAAGCATGGGGTCAGGTTCACCAAAGATATGGTCGATAAGGCCGTACTCTAGAGCTTCCTGAGGATGCATGTAATGATCGCGATCGAAATCCTGTTCGATGCGCTCCATGGGCTGACCGGTGTGTTTGGAAAGCAAGTAGAAGTTGGCATTCTGCAGGCGCTCCAGCTCGCGAAACTGAATGCGCACATCGGGCGTGTAGCCCTGAGCGCCGCCGCCAGCGGGATGCATGTGGATGGTGCTGTGGGGCAGGGCGTAGCGTTTGCCCTTGGCGCCCGCGGCCAACAAGATTGTGGCCATGCTGGCGGTGATGCCCACAGCCCAGGTGGAAACAGGGGCTTGGATCATTTGCATGGTGTCGTAGATGGCCAGACCGGCGTACACATGCCCTCCGGGCGAGTTGATGTACAGCTGAATGTCCCGTTCCGGGTCCACGTGATTCAAATAAAGCAATTGGGCAATGACGCTGTTGGCTACCTGATCGTTGATGGGCGTGCCTAGGAAGATGATGCGCTCCTTGAGCAGTAATGAGTAGATGTCCATGGCTCGTTCGCCACGACCCGTCTGCTCGATGACCATCGGGATCAAGGATTGGGGAAGAGGTGATTTGGATTCGCTCATAGTTGTTGTTCTCGATTCAGATATGCAATTAGCAATTAGTAATTACTCAGATGCTTCGTCAGTCTCTTCGGTTTCTTCCTGGACGATATCATCTTCAATGATGTTGCCCTCGGCGTCTCCGGCGGCGGCTGGCTCTTTTTGCTCAGCACTCTCGGCTTCCGTCTCGGTCGTTTCTTTCGGTCCCGGCTCTTCGGGCGCTTCCTCCACGGGATGCTGCCCCGGCTCAGGCACGTCTTCGCCTTTGGCAATGGCAGTCAGGAGCTCACGGGCCTTTCGGCGCAATACCAGCATTTTGATATAAAGCTGATAATACAGATCTTCTTTCAAGCGGTCAACCAACCGATTTGCGTCTTCTTCGTTGAGCCCGGCCCCGCGAATGTACTGTGCCAGCTCATATTCGCTGGCGTCTAGCTTTTCCTCCGCGGCGACTTTGTCCAACAGCAGCTCTTCTTCCAATCGGGCCTTGGCTTCGGGCTCCAACTCCTGGCGGAACTCTTCACGGGTTTTATTTTGTAATTTCAGCAGTTCATCGATGGATTCAAAACCATACGACTTATAGACATCTTCCCGTTCTGCTTCCAAACGCTCCACCTCATGAAAGAGTGTGGCAGGTGCATAGCGAATGGTGGCGTTTTCTTTGAGGGCCTCCCACAGTTTTTGATCAAACTCTCCCTCTTTTTGCGCTTTTAGATACGCTCGCACTTCTTCTTCTAACGCTGCTTTGAATTCTTCCGCGGTGTCTTGTCCGACATGTTCGGCCACGAACTCATCAGTGAGCTCGGGCAGTTCCGCCGCCTTGATGGCTTTGATCTCCACCTCGAATTCACCTTCCTTGCCCGCCCATTTCGACACTGCATCCTCGGGGAAGGTCAGGGTGAAGATCTTTTTTTCACCCAATTTCATTCCCACAATGTTTGCGTCGAATTCGGGCGACATGGTGTAGTCGGTCTCGCTGGGAATGAAGTCCCACTCATCTTCGTCCAATGCAACTTCATCTTCCACCGTTAATTTGATGCCCAGCGTAACCAGATCGCCATATTGCACAGGACGGTCTTCCACGGGCGTCCAGATCTTGTTCTCCTCCAACAGAGCCTTGATCTCCTGATCCACCAATTTCAGGATTTCAGCTTCATCCACTTCTTCCGTGGGTATGCGCAGTGCGCGATAATCGCCCAAGTTGATCTCTGGCTTCATCGGGGCCACGAACTCGTAGGTAAGGGGCTCCAGTTTCAGATCGCGCAGGACCGCTCCGCTGGAAACTTCATCTTGCACGGTTTCGATGGCGACTTGGTGCGCCTCGTCGATGAGCTCATCCGCCACTTCCTGCAAGATGTAATCTCGTCCCAGGCGGGTGATGATGATGCTGACTGGCGCCTTGCCCGGTCGAAAGCCGGGAATGCGCACGCGCTTCCCCAGTTTTCTGGCTTTGACCCGAATCTCCTTTTCGATGCGCTCGGGCGACACTTGCACAGTGAGTAAAATCTCGTGGGAATCTTCTAAAATTTGTTTTGTAATGTTGAAGTCGGACATTTCAATAAAGCCTTTGTATGTTTGTAAAATTGTTTTTTGTTTTTTATCGATGAAGGGGCGTTTCGCGCGGAACCATTCGGAATTTTGATTGTATTGTCGAAAAAGATGTTGATCTTCTCTCCAACAGCACAAATGCCGCCACAGCCGTCGAACGCTGACATTCTATTTTAGCACAACCCGTCGCCAGAGATGAAAGTTGAACGATCATAAACACACCCCCCCATAAGAAACATCCATTGTTTTT
Organism: uncultured Caldilineales bacterium; assembly: GCA_964650295.1. Classification (GTDB taxonomy): domain Bacteria; phylum Chloroflexota; class Anaerolineae; order J102; family J102; genus M2005. The sequence continues at coordinate 23,639 of CAZYSY010000048.1, forward strand.
TCGATTTTTGCATTTTGCAGTAAACTTATCCAATACATTTTTCGAAAAATATTTTTCACAGGTTATGCAAACGTCAATTCGGAGTGCGGCTCCTCTTTATCAGCCATTTGGACGCAAAAAGGTTGCTCAATATCGACGATTGAGATGAATGTAGATGGAATGAGAGGAACGGTGACGTTCTGGATGCGACCCACTCGTTTTGTCGTGGGCATTCATCTACAGGCTTCGTAATCTATGGGCAGAGTTTTTTGTACGCGTCGCTCCTCCCGAGTTTACGTTGTCGAGGTATATTTCGTTTTTCTTATCTCTTTTGAAGGAGGCTTCAATGAAGGGTATATTGAGGATGTCCCTACTGGTAGGGCTAATCCTAACCGTCATCTTCGTGGCTGGAGGCGTCAGTTACGCCCAGGATGGGCCTGCACATCAGCCCCCATTCCCATCGTTTTCTAGCGAAGGATTGGCCACGTATATCATCCGATTATCCGATCCTTCCCTGGCGGCTTATCGCGGCGGCATTGCCGGGCTCGAACCCACCAGTCCCAGAGTCACAGGCGCTCAAAAGCTGGATGTCAATTCCCCTGTTAGCCAGAGCTATCTTGCATATCTCGCCCAGCAGCGTGAGGCGTTCTTACAGCAGGCTTCGGAAAAGATTGGGCGTCCATTGACAGCCGACCGGGTATTTGACGTCGTGTACAATGGTCTGACGCTGCAACTCACTGCAGAAGAAGCGGCCATCATCGCCTCGTTGCCCATGGTGCGAAAGGTGCGGCAAGATTATATGAAATACCCACTCACCGATCATGGCCCACGTTGGATTGGGGCCTCGAGCATGTGGGGCTCTTCGACCGGGTGTACAACTGGAGGATTTTGCGGTGAAGGGATTGTCATCGGCGTCGTCGATACAGGCATCAATGATGGGCATCCCTCTTTTGCCGATATAGGGGGGGATGGATATGATCACACCAATCCCCTGGGAAGTGGCACATACAAAGGATGGTGCAACCCTTCTGATTCGAATTATGACAGCTCATTGCAATGCAATGATAAGCTCATTGGCATGTATGATTTTGTGAAGGATGGTAATGGGCCGCGAGATGCCGATGGACACGGCAGTCACACCGCAAGCACGTCTGCTGGCAATTTCGTCGATAACGCCACGCTCAATGCGCCCACGATCAGCTTCACTACCGATATCTCAGGTGTGGCGCCGCACGCCAACATCATTGCGTATCGGGCTTGCGGGCATGATGGTTGCCCCGGATCTGCGCTGACCGATGCCATCAACCAGGCTGTTGCCGACGGCGTAGACGTTATTAACTATTCCATTGGCGGGCCTTCCAGCAATCCTTGGAATGATGAAGACGCTCAGGCTTTTCTTGACGCTTGGGAAGCCAATATATTCGTTGCGACCTCGGCAGGCAACAGTGGCCCTGGGGCCGCCACGCTTGGCTCGCCAGCGGACGCGCCCTGGGTGATGTCGGTGGGCGCCGCCACCCACGATCGAGCGTTTCTCAACTCGCTGGTGGATATGACTACCGATGCAGGCACAAAGCTGCCTGATATCGAGGGACGCAGCATCACCTCGGGCTACGGACCCGCTTCTATCGTTTATGCCGGGGATTATGGCAATGCTTTGTGCAAGGCGGGCATCTGGCCTTCGAATCAATTTAGCGGAGAAATTGTAGTTTGCGACCGTGGTGAAATCGCCCGTGTCGACAAAAGCGCCAATGTGGCGGCGGCTGGCGGCGGCGGTATGATCTTGGCCAATAGCGAGGCGGAAGGCGATGGCATTATCTCCGATACGCACTCGATTCCTTCAGTTCACATCAGCTATAAGGATGGCGTCAAATTGAAAAACTGGCTGGCCAATGGCGAGTCTGGTCATGTGGCGACCATCACCGGAACTTCAATGGCTGTGGGTGATCGGTTTGGTGATCACATGGCTTCCTTCAGTTCTCGCGGTCCCAACCCTGCAGTCCCCGGCATCATCAAACCAGATATCATTGGCCCTGGCGTAGACATCATCGCAGCTGTGGCGGATGATGGGAACGCAGGAAATGGCCCCGACTTCGACTCATATAGCGGTACGTCGATGTCGAGTCCTCACCTGGCGGGGGCTGGCATTCTGATGAAGCAAGCGCATCCAAGTTGGAATCCAGATGAAATCAAATCCGCGATTATGACCACCTCGAAAGATACCGGGCTGATGGAGGCTGATGGTGCAACGCCGACCACGCCTTTTGCTTCGGGCGCTGGCAGGGTGGCGCTGGATAAAGCCAAAGATGCGGCTATGCTGCTGAAGGAAACCCGGGCGAATTACGATGCCACCAATCCTGATTCGGGCGGAGATCCCACCACCCTGAACATCGCTAGCTTTGGCAATGGTTCGTGTTATGGAACGTGCACCTGGACCCGCACGGTTCACAATCCCACAGGCCAAGCCATGACCTGGAATGGCGTGTTCCAAGGAGAGAACGGGCTGAGCGGCAATCTTTCCACCGCCACGCTGGCGCTTCCGGCTAATAGCGCTACTTCCTTCAGCCTGAGTGTGGATGTAACGGGTTTGGTTCCGGGTGAATGGTATTTTGGAGAGGTCACCTGGACTGAGGCCAATGGGCTGGCTCCGGACGCTCACTTTCCGGTTGCCGTCAAAGTGGCGGAGAGTACCAATGATCGTATGATCGTCAAAACGGTCAACACCTCGGGCGCCAGCACGGGAGACACTTTGAGCTACAGCGTCACCATCAAGAATTATGAGACTACAGCCAAAAATTTCAGCCTCACAGATCCAATTCCTGCCGGAGCCACCTTTATTAGCGGCTCGGAAAGTGGCGGGTGGAGTTATGATGGCGGTGCGAATGCACTAAGCTGGTCAGGAAGCATGAATGCTGCACAATATGTAACAGAGGAGCAGAATCGGTCTGGATTCCAGAGCATCAAAGATACGGGTATTGGCATTTATAGCACCGGAGATGGTGAAAATTCATGTTACCTGGTTCCTGTTGATTTTTACTACGTCAACAAGCATTACGGCAACATGATTTTGTCGACCAATGGTGTGGTGCGCGCCGGCGTCGGCCAATACCAGGCATGTCCTCCCACTACCAATCAGAACTTCCCTAAGCATGATATTATCAATGATTGGGACAATCTCATCGCGCCCTTCTGGACGGACCTAGACCCCGAGGCGGGCGGCCAGATATACTACGAATCGGGCGTGATGTACAACGGCAAGCCGCATTATGTAATGGAATGGAACGCCATACCGTTGAAGGACCACAACGACACCACCGTCACAGTTCAGATGTGGATCGAAAAGGGAGGCGACAACGTCTGGTTCTCATATCCCAGCGGCGGCCCCCTCAACGGCTCCACCGTGCCCGATGCCACCATCGGCGGTGAAGACGATACCGGCACCATTGGAGCCACTTACTACTACAACGGCTCAGGCACTATGCCAAATGGCACTGTCGATGTGTGGGTAGGTCTGAAGCCCTCTACCAAGACCTTTGGTTACCAGGCCAGTGTCAGTGCTGGTGCGGGGAACAATATCATCAACGAGGCCACCGTGACTGTTGACACCACCACCAACAACGCGATGGCCCTGACCCATGTGTGTGACGCAAATGTCACAGCAGCGGATACCGACATCGCCTTTGTTGGCAACCAGAAATACACTGGCTTCGACTGGACCGCTGACGGCAACATCTATGTCTCCTATCAGCTCTGGCGCAGTGAATCGCCCTATTTCGCACCAGGTGACGCCAGCAGCACCATGATTTGGGAAGGCCACGACTTCAGCACCATCGACTACGATTCCGACTTTGCCATCAAAGACCCGGACACCAACTACTACTACCAGCTGCGCACGCTGAATTGCACCGGCACAGCCTCGGCCGACGATAACCAGGAAGCCGAATTTGACTTCGGCCTGGTGCCGGGTAGCAGCTAATCCGACACATCCCAAACAAAGAATGGCCGCTCCGAAATGGAGCGGCTTTTCTTTTGCCTGCCAGAAGCACCATCCTTCTTGCTAGCCCTTACCTCACCCACATGGCTACCAGCCGCCAGATCTGCGCCACGAAGAAGGTAACGATGAAACCCAGCACCAGAGGCAACAATGCCGCCACTGTCGTCCACTTACGGCTGCCGGTCTCTTTGTAAATGGTGTAAATGGTCGTGCTGCAGGGGTTGTGAATAAGACTGAACAGCATCAGATTGACCGCCGTTAGCAGTGTCCAGCCCCCTGCCTGGAAAATTCGCATCAGGTCTTCCGTGGAGTTGACCTCGAAAATCGTGTGAGAGCCTTCCGGGTTGCCATATGAAAGTCCCGCCATCAGCACCGTCAGCATCAGCACCGTGGGGATGACGATCTCGTTGGCGGGGATGGCCACGATGTAGGCCAGCAAGATGACGCCGTTGAGACCGATGAGAACGCCGATGGGGTTTAGGAATTCGACGAAATAATTGGCAATAGGCTGACCGCCCACCTGCACATTGGCCAGCAGCCAGATAACCAATCCTGCAGGTGCAGCGAAGACTATGGCCCGCCACAGTACATACATGGTGCGGTCGATAAGCGAGGTATAGACGGTCTGCAAAATGCGGGGCGGGCGATAAGGCGGTAGCTCCAGACTAAAAGTGGAGACCTCTCCGCGCAGCATAGTGTGTGAAAGGAAGTAAGAGACGAGGAATGTCAATACCACGCCAAGCAACGCCACCCCCACCACCGCCGCTGCCGAGACGATTCCCGCCAAGTACGCCGGAACTAACGAGCCTATAAACAGCGAGGCGATGAGAATTTGGGTGGGCCAACGGCCATTGCACAGCGCAAAATTATTGGTGATGATAGCAATCAGGCGCTCGCGCGGACTATCGATGATGCGGGTGGAAATAACTCCGGCTGCGTTGCAACCGAACCCCATCATCATACTCAATGCCTGCTTGCCATGCGCCCCAGTCTTGCGGAACAAACCATCAAGATTGAAAGCCAACCGGGGCAAGTAGCCAAAATCCTCCAGCAGGGTAAACAGGGGGAAGAAGATGGCCATAGGCGGAAGCATGACGCTGACCACCCAGGCTGTGGCCAGATATGCGCCATCGATGAGGAGACCACTCAACCACCAGGGTAAGCCAGCGGCGTTGGCTAGAGTTTTGAGGAATGGATACATCTTGCCAATGAGTATATCGGCCAATAGATCGGAGGGATAATTGGCCCCGGTAATCGTCAACCAGAAAATCAAGGCAAACAACCCAATCATGATCGGAAATCCCCATACCCTGCTGGTGACAATGCGGTCGATGGTGCGATCCAGATCGAATCGGGGCGTCTCGCCAGGCATGGTCACAGCCCGACTGGCGATGCGAGTGGCTTCAGCGAAAATGTCTTCGACGATCTGCTGATGAAAATCGCCGCCGACATCCCAGCGCAGACGCGAAGCCGTTTCCAGCAGATAGGTGATCCGTTTCCGCCACTCAGCTGGCTCGATGGCATCGGGTCTGGCCGATAACACCTTTCGAGACCCCTCCAGCAAATCCTCCTCAACCACGCCGATGTTCAAATTTCCCAACTCGCCCGATTCCACCGCCTGAATGATATTTTGATCGCCATCCAACAGACGCAGAGCCACCCATTGCGCATTGGGCAGGCCCGGAAACGCCTCCTCGATGAGCGGCGTCAGAGTCTCCAGGGCTTTGCGCACCTGAGGTGATCGGATCTTGATGTGCGGTGGTTTGCCGATTGTGCGCCCGGTAGCGACATCGTCGATGGCCTGAAGCAATTCGGGAATGCCCTCGCCCTGCCGCGCGGCCATGGGCACCACCGGTACGCCCAGGTCGCGGGCCAAACGTCGATCATCGACCTGGATGCCTTTGCGCCTAGCCTCGTCCATCAAATTCAATGCAATGACCACCCGCTCCGTGATCTGCAGCACCTGCAAAGTCAGATTCAGATTGCGCTCCAGCCGGGTGGCGTCCACCACCACGATAGTCACGTCGGGCTGTCCGAAGAGAATGAAATCCCGGGCGATCTCCTCGTCCAGACTGGTGGCCAGCAGCGAATAGGTGCCTGGCAGGTCCACCAGCTTGTAACGATGCCCCCCATATTCGAAGCCGCCCTCGGCCCGGGTCACAGTCTTGCCAGGCCAGTTGCCTGTGTGCTGTTTAAGGCCAGTCAGCTCATTGAACACCGTGCTCTTTCCCACATTGGGATTCCCTGCCAAAGCCACCACGAAATCCCAATCGGTCATATCCACGCCCAGCTTCTGCAGGTTGGCCAGATTGTGAACAGGACAGGTCGGGCACCCCGCGCCAGCCGGCGGCGGGGTGAGATTGATTTTTGGGCCTTTTTTTCTGGTTTCCTGCTTGCTCATATCTTTATATCAAATATGTCGCGCTCAATTGTGGACGCTATACGAAATACCGATTCATTGAGAGCTTGTCGTCTGAAGGCGTTCCTTCTCGTTACCGTTTCCGGATGGTTGCCCGGACACTTTTCTGATGAATATCTTCTCCGCCTGATCATCTCGCAGAGCGATAAGCGCGCCGCGGATCAAATAGGCCACCGGCTCCCCCAACGGACTGGTGAACTCGGCCCGCACCTTCACGCCCGGCAACACCCCCAGATCCAGCAGGCGATGACGCTCCGCGGGGTGCATGGTGCGACTCACTGCCACAATCTCGGCCTCCTCCCCAGGCTTCAAACTAGTAAGAGGTTCGCCCAGAGGCTTGATGGCGGTTTCGGCCTGCTCTTTAGGAATGGGCACAACGAAGACATTTGCCGCCAATACGGGAGCCAGCACATGCTCATCACCGCGCGAAAGAAAGCGTACACGCTGATCGCTTCTTTCCAACAAAAGCACCTCCATCCCCGGATGCAACCCCTCGGCCACCAGCTGAGCATAGACCAACTCCGGTTGATCCTCCAGGTGGACAATGCGGGCCAGATCACCCGGTTTGAGCTGGATCAATGAAGTCGTCTGAATGACGGGGGCCTCGCCTGCGGCAGTGGGGATGGGATCGCCATGAGGATCATAGCGCGGATTCCCAAGACGGATGGCCAGCGCTTCCACATCTTCTGGAGCCAGCATATGTTCGGCTTCATCGGCCCGGGCATGCCATTCCTCCTTACCATAGCCTGTGTGCTCGCTGAGATACTGCTCCCACAGCCGATGCGCCCGCAGCACCTGCACCGCCACCTCTCGGCCCGTATCGGTGAGCTGGTAGGCGTCATCATCCGCCACCACCAATCCCGAACGCGTCATATCCGCCAGCAATTGGGCGGCCTGATCCAGATTGACGCCCATCTCTCCGGCCAGACTCTGCAACGTGACCGCACGCCCCTCCAGCTCATTGGTGTAGAGATACTTCAGCGCATCCTCCCGCAACACCCTCATGGACATCCGGCGAGCCTGCTGCCAACGAACGTAGAGGCCGCGATCGGGCCACAACAGAAACGCCAGGGCAGCGAGGACAGAAATGCCGATAAGCAATGCGATCAATGGATCGGGCATAGTGGCAGTATATCAATATTCGGAATTTCGGGCAAATTCCTTCAACTCTTTTCTATTTTTTAGGTATCTGGTCCGCCGCGTCTTCTGCAGGGCACTTTGTGCCGAAGGCGGATCTAAGCCCGCCCGGTCATCGACTTGCAGGTAATCACCGTATCTGGGTCTTTTCAAAGTTGCAATTTAAGGCAAAACCGTTCTGCGCACGTCATTCCGAAAGAGCAAAGCGATTGAGGCACGTCCTGAAGCACTGTAAAGAAATCCAGCGAAGCGACCTTCGGGCCAGATTCCTCTCCTCCCCAGGGTCGTCACAATGACGTGACACTTGAGCTTCTGCCCAGCGGTAGAACCACTGGGCTACCATTGCCAGACCCTGACGGGCCGACGTCCTGAGCCCAGCGGGCTTCGCAGCGGTAGCCCGATGGTTTTTGCCTCGGGCGTGCTGCTGATGATAGCCAGACGCCCCAATCTTGAAACGCATCCCTCTCCCCACGAGGCCTACTCAAAAAAGGCAGCTTGTGGTAAACTTTGCAAAACCACTCACATTTCTGACGCCATGCCCACCAAACCGAAACGCCCCGATCTGATTGACCGAATGGCCCGGCTGGAGCATTTTCGGATGCTCTCGGAGGGGGATCTGGCGGCGATTATCGACGTCGGGCGGGTGCGGAAGGTTGCCGAGGATGAGCGGATTTTTCGGGAGGGAGAGCCCTGCGCGGGCCTGTTTGTGCTGCTTTCGGGCAGCATTCATCTGCGCAAGCTGGGGCCCGAGGGCCGGGAGCACATCATGGTGGTGCTGAAACCTGTCACCATGTTCAATGAGGTGGCGGTGCTGGATGGCGGCGTCAATCCCGCCACAGCCATTGCCGCGCTGAATTCGGTGATCTGGAGCGCGGCGCGCGAGAGTTTTCTGACCCTGATCGAGAGATATCCCGCGGTGGGGCTGGGCATGCTGCCCATCCTGGCTCGACGCAATCGCGATCTGGTGACCCGCTTTGAGGATCTCTCCTTCCGCACGGTGCGGGCCCGCGCGGCCAAGCTGCTGCTGGAGCTGAGCGAATTCGGGCGGCACCCCATCGACCGCCGCGCCCATTCCATCAGCACCCTGGCCGCGCAGATATGCACCGCGCCCGAGGCGGTCAGCCGCTCCATCACGTTTTTCAAGCTGAACGGCTATGTTCTCAGCTCGCGTAGCGAGATCAGGGTGCGAGAGCCGTCGGGGCTGGCCAGGCTGGCCCACATCGATGACCGTTGTTGCGATCCCCGATGAGAGGAGGAGGGGCCGCGGCGCAGGCTTCCCTTCAGCCTGTTGGGGTCGATAGCGCGACTTCAGTCGGTGGTTTGGCGGTGCCGGCCGGCTGAAGTCCGGACTTTGGGGCGCTCGCGGCAAATGCGGGCCTGCGCCCGTCCCATCGCCGACTTGGGTAATCACCGCGGCTGTCGAATTGACAAAAATCAATGACTTCCGGGGCTTTTCGTGCTACGGTTTAAGAGGATCACTTCTTCTTTTTCTCCGTACGACATGGAGGCGCTATGGAAGCGTTGAAAACCCGTTACACCTATCTCTTTCGTTCCACCAAGGGGCTGGTGTTGGTCGCTATCGCCCTGATTGCGTTGGAAACCATCTTTTTCGGAATGTTGTCGGGACCCATGGCCGAGTGGGGCATTCGGGATTTCTGGGTGAAGTTCACGGGGATGCAGTTGCACCCCATGGAGCGGGAGGGGCGCATCATCATGCTCTATCACACCATCGCCATGGCCGTGGTGGCCATCGAGGTCTATTTCATCACCGGTTTGGTGAAGATGAGCGACCGCCAACGCACCAACATCAACGCCACCATCACCGTGGGCTACATCACAGCCATGATCTTTGGCATGTGGTTCGCGTATTTTGGGCACAATTACATCTGGCACGGTTTGTTCATCTTTGGACAGTCGCTGGTGTTTTTCGCCGGGGTGATGCTGGCTGCGGCCCTGTGGCCCTGGCGCCAGGAATACAAACTTCCGCCCAATTCGCCTTACGCTCACACCCGCGGCGGGCTGGACCTGGAGCGCACGGCCTTCTTCTTCATGGCCGTGGCTACGTTGGGTTCGGCCATCTTCGGCGCGGTGGCGGGGGCCAATTTCGGCACCCAGTTCCAGGTGTTCATGGCCGAGGACATCGTGCGGGAGCCGCACAAGACTGCGCTGGAGCTGGCGGTCATCGGGCATCTGCACATCATGCTCACCCTCATTGCGGTGGCGCTGACGCTGATCATCGGGCGGTGGGTGGATTTCAAGGGCAGGCTGCACGCGTGGGGTATGTGGATGATGATCATCGGCACCATCATCATCACCATGGGCGTGTGGTCGGTGGTGCCCTATGAGCGCATCGCCCACATCATCATCAATGTGGGATCGCTGCCCGTGCTGGTGGCGTCGCTCTTCCTCACCATCTTCACCTGGCGCAAGCTGATCCATGTGGGCCTGGCCAGAAAGGGCATTCCCCTGGATATGGCAAGTTTCGGGCAAAAACTGAAGGCGATGCTGCATGACCCGCTACCCTGGGGCGCGACCTGGCAGATGATGTACATGAACGCGGTGGTGACAGCGGTGGGCATCTACATGGCCATCGAACTGGACCCGGTCATCCGCGAATGGCCGTGGCGGGAGGAGCGAGTGACCCTGACCGGGCATTGGCACATCCTGGCGGGGATCATCGCCACCATCATCCTGCTTTACTATGCCGATCTGGCCGGGCTCAGGGGCCGGGCCCGCACGATCTTCGGCTGGACCGTGATTTTGGCTTCGGATCTGGCCTTTGCTGCGGTGACCTTGTTCACGACCAAGCGCCTGTATGTCAGCGAAGCGGCGCAGCAGCCCCTGGTGGACTGGACCATGTGGCTCACCGATTTGGGGCTGTTTCTGGTGCTGCTGATGTTGGGCCTGCTGATGGTCTGGCGGCTCATCGATCTGTTCAGAAAGGAGGGCCGCTGGAAGGAAGAGCTGGAAAATCCTGAGCTGGATGTCATTGGAAAGGAGGTCGAGGCATGATACGGCTGATGCAAATAATCTCACGCCAAGGCGCACAAACGCTGATCCTGATCATCCTGGCGATGGCGCTGATGCTGACGGCCGCGGGATGCAGCGCTCAGGCCGCGCCTGCAGGCCCGCCGCCCACGTTCGACACGGGCATCGATCCCAACGCCTGGGCGCCCATCCCCGAGGGGGAGTTTCTGATGGGGTTGAACAACAACGAAACGCGCCTGGAGCACAGTTTCGAGATGATGCTCACCGATGTGACCAACGCCCAATTCGCAGATTTCCTCAATAATGGGTTGGCCGATGACGCGTTGAAGATGGGGGATGAGGGCGTCATCGGCTATTATCCCGGTGACAAATTCACGGGCCACAAGCATGAGCGGGAGATCAAGGAAGGCGACTGGCTGCTATTCCCGGTGGGACATCCCGACGCCCGCATCCAGCAGGAGAGCGGCGAGTTCGTGGTGAAGCCGGGCTACGAAAATCATCCCGCCACCATGGTCACATGGTTTGGGGCCCGGGCCTATTGCGAGTATTACGGCTGGCGTCTGCCCCTGGAGGTGGAATGGGAGAAAGCGGCCCGGGGTGAGGATGGACGCGCCTTTCCCTGGGGCGATGAGATCGCCAAGAACAACGCCAATTTCTACAAAAGCGGCGATCCCTTCGAGCAGCCGGGCCAGGTGGGCGATACCACGCCAGTGGGCTTCTATAACGGCAAGGTCTACAACGGCTACCAGACCATGAACTCGCCCAGCCCATATGGCCTGTATGACATGGCGGGCAATGTGTGGCAATGGACGGGCGGCGTGTATGAGGCCACCCATCTGCGCTACCTGAAGGGCGGCAGTTTCATGGATTACGACTACAACCTGCGCAGTTGGACCCGCAACAGCGCCAGTCCCGATCATTACAGCATCTCCATCGGTTTTCGCTGTGCGCGATGAGCAAGGAGCCGTGATGCGTAGACAGTATCCAGTTGGTCATGATCCATTTGTCGTCAGCAAAAAATGCGCCGCGTGCCACGATGCGCCCAGGGTGCTGGGCGTGCGCGAACGGTTGCGGCTGTATCTGTCGTTGATCAAATCCATGCAGACCATGCTGTTGCTCATCACCGGCGTGGTGGGGTATCTCAGCGTGGGACATGCGCTGGCCGGGCACGGCTGGGAGCTGCTGAGCGTGGCGGGCGGCCTGTTTTTGGCCATCAGCGGCAGCACAGTGCTGAACATGTGGTGGGATCGAGACATCGACGCCCGTATGGATCGCACCTGCCTGCGGCCGCTGCCTTCGGGCAGGCTGGGAGCCAATGAGGCGCTGGGTTTGGGACTGATGCTGGCAATGGCGGGAGTGGGCTGGGCCCTGGCGCTGGATGTCCTGTTCGGGATCATCGTCCTGGCCGGGCTTTTCTTCGATGTGATCGTGTACACGGTCTGGCTGAAGCGACGCTCGCCCTGGTCCATCGTGTGGGGAGGCCTCTCCGGCGCCATGCCCTTGCTGGCGGGCCGGGCGCTGGCCCTGGGGCAACTGGACGCCGTCGGGCTGCTGCTGGCCGCGGCTATTCTCTTCTGGATCCCCACCCACATCCTCACCTTTGCCATGCGCTACGCGGCTGACTACGCCCGGGCGGGCGTGCCCACGGTGCCGGGCGTGTATGGCTTCCGGGTCGCCCGCGCGGCCATCGCGATTTCCAGCGTGCTGGCAGCTTCGGCTATGATCGTAGCGGCCTGGGGCGTGGGCGTCACCGCGGGCAGGCTTTCGGTGATGTTGGTGCTCTCGGTCGCGCTCCTCATCCTCGCCCTTACCAGCGTTCTGCGCCCCTCACAACAACTAAATTTCGGTCTGTTCAAGTTCGCCTCCATCTACATGCTCATCAGCATGATGATCATCGCTTTGTGATTGAAATGAGGCGAACGCGAATGAACGCGAAAGCTTGGTAACTGCCAAGATAGCATGATTGAACGCAACTTTCGCCTTGAAATGCGTGTTTCTGGATATCAAGGCGTCAAACGTAAAACGTCAAGCAGTGTGATTTTGTATTGTGATGCCTGCGTCGAATGCGTTTTTTGACGTTTGACGCAGGACGTTTGACGAAATTCTGCAAAAGGCGACGCTCCCTTGACAGCGTACATGACAGTAACGTTAGCAGTTACAGAGTTTGTTAGAAAACGCCATTCACTTCGATAAAGGAGACTTCCAATGTTAGGTAAAATCCTGCGCATCATCGCTATTATCCTCATGGGACTGGCGTCCGCTTTGATGATCCTGGGCGGCATCGGCACCATCTGCATCGCCTTCTGGCCCGAAAAATATCCTTCGCTGGCCATGATGGCCCAGGTCAAACCCATCTTCCAGGTCGCAGCCATCACCACCATCATCGCCGGGCTGCTGGGCGTGTGGATCACCATCCGCCTGCGGCGTTTCACCGAGCGCAGCTATCTGTACGCGGTGCTCATTCTGCTGTTGAGCCTGGCCACTGCCGGGGTGAAGATGTATTTCTCCAGCAAGCTGCGTGGTAGTGTGGCGCCCACCAATATCCGCTTCGATTTCTCGCTCATCGTCCTCATCTATTTCCTCATCCTGCGCATCCCGGGCCTGTGGGAAAAGGTGAAATACACAGCACAGAGCCATGATGACGAGGGGAATGCGGGCGCGGCCATTGCCGCCATCATCGGCGGTGCGTTGACGCTGACGGTGCAGTACTGGGCCGGGCCTACGCACACCATGGGCGGCGTCAACTACGCGGATGTATGGCATACGCAGTTGTCGGTTATCGGTTGGGCGCTGGTGTTGGGCGGGATCATCTTCTTGCTCCGATATTTGGTCAGGGATGCTCACACCCTGGAACATGAATTGGCCACATGACGCCGTGAAAATCGGTAAC
>CAZYSY010000049.1:0-8533 GCA_964650295.1 uncultured Caldilineales bacterium
ATGCACCTGGTGACGTTTTCTCCCGCGCTCAGGCCCGGCTGGGGCGACTTTCTCATGGCAGAGCTGATGATTTTCATCCTTTTTCTGCTGCCCCCACTGGTTTTGCTCTGGCGCCGCCAACGCGTCCTCGACCAGACTTGAGTCACTCCCCTCTCGCGATAACGTCTCACAAGTTAGCGACGGGCAGGCGCAGGCGGGCCTGCGGCGCGTAGCGCCCAAAAGTTCTGACTTCAGTCGGTCGGCGCATCCGAGCCGCCGATTCGAAGTCGGACCATCGAGCCCTACGGGCGAAGGAGAAGGTTGGGCTGAGGCGGCTGACAGGTTGACGATGGACGTTCGGCGAGGCCATTGGCGCCCAGCCGGGGCTTCATCGCACATCGCTCCACGGGCGACTCTCCACGCTCCGAGGAGTGTTTTGCCGCCACCCGAATTACAGATGCGCTTTGCTTTCTGGTATAATGCCATCTCGCGGCCGTCCACGGGCATCCCGGCTGTTGTGTGAATGCCATTTTCAACCAGGAAAGCAGATTTTCTGTGTTCGTCCGTGCCCCTTTTATTTTTCTGAACAGGCGAATGACTGGGCGGTTTTTCATCAAAACTGGTAAAATGACCGGAGATGTGGCCGAAAGAGGGGAGCTACCCACCCTTTGCAGCCTCATCTCTCCGTTCTCTTCAATAAGCGAAGTGAGGAGAAAACTATTTTCTATGCTAGCAACCTGACACAAATTTCATGCCCAGTTGCCCACCGATTGAAATCAGGGCTGAGGGCCTGCGGCCGCCCGTCAGCCTGCGCTGACAGCCCTTCTTTCAAAAATTAGATTGCAAAATCGCGACTGAGAACCCTCCCCGCAGGAGGACGGGCGGCACAGGCAATTCCTCCCCGCATCTCCTCCCCCGCCCATCTCGGAGTGGGGGAGGAGGCAAAGGAGGGGGCTGCGCCCCAAGACCCGAATTCATTCGGCCAATGACGGCGGTCAAAGCTAATTTCAGTAGATCACGATTGCGAGAGTATGTGTCCAGCCGGATTCGTAATCCGGCGGGTTTGACGCTCGAATCACCGCCGGATCACGGATCCGGCTCTGCGCATCGTGGCAAATCGTGATCTATTGAATTTGTATCAGGCAACTAGAAACCCACCCAGCTTTCCTAAATCAGTTGCCAAAGCCAACAGAATCTTTTATACTGAAACAGATGTTGTCTATGTAGCATTCAGGCGACAATCTCAAATATCTAATTTTCACGATGTTGGCAATTAGATGTCTATCCAATGACCGAAATGAAACAAGATGGTATCCAACCTGTCACAGGCTCGATATCACCGACATCTACATCATCCAAAACTCCCACTCAACAACCCATATTACAGGAGGTTGCTATGCTTGCTCGCGTTGGTAAGGAAGCGCCCGACTTTGAAGCCTCGGCATTTGTGCCAAGCGAAGGGTTCAAAAACGTCAAGCTCTCAGACTACAAAGGGCAGTGGATCGTCTTATGCTTTTATCCTGGAGACTTCACCTTTGTCTGACCGACAGAACTTGCAGCGGTCGCTGCCAAGTATGATGAATTGAAATCTCTAGGAGTCGAAGTGCTAGCCATGAGCACAGATAGTCGTTTTGTGCACAAAATTTGGCAAGAAGAAGAATTGACGAAAATGGTCGATGGAGGCGTCCCCTTTCCTATGCTCTCCGATGGTGGGGGCAAAATCGGCACACTCTACGGCGTGTATGATGAGGCCGCTGGCGTAGACATCCGTGGCCGATTCATCATTGATCCTAACTTTGTCATTCGCGCCATGGAAGTGCTGACTCCTGAAGTGGGTCGAAATCCAAATGAGCTCCTGCGTCAAATCAAAGCCTTCCAACATGTCATGGAAACCGGCGAAGTGACGCCATCTGGATGGGAGCCTGGCGGCGTCACACTAACGCCGGGCCCCGATCTGGTCGGAAGAGTTTGGACTGTCTGGAAACCCTAATAGAAACCAAAACTACAGCGCAAAAGGCGGAGCGGATATCACCCTCCGCCTTTCGTATTTATACCTTCTCACCCAATGTTAGAGAGATGCACGTTTGAAACTTGAGAAAAAATCAGCACATATAGACGAACATGGACGAAAGTTGACGAAGATAGATAATGGTTTGCTTCGTCCACGTTCCTTTTTTCATCCATCCTCTTCTAACGAGTTGAAAGCGTCTCCAAGGTTCATTTCACATACATATTATCGATGGCATGAACGTGCAGTTCACCTTGTCATCGCCCATTCCTCAACAGATTTCTAACCTCAAATGCGCAGTTGCTTTTCAATGCGAACCACCTTTTCTTTGTTGGCGATCCTGGCAGCTTTTTCGGGCTGCACTTATCCAGCAATGCTTTCGCCCACCGCTAATCAGACATCTGTGGTCACGACAACCACAGCGACAATCACCAGGGTGGCGACATTTACGCCTACCTTTACGGTAACTTCAACTGCCACGCCACTCCCCACTCCCACACCGACACCAACGCCCACACGCACCCCCACACCGACTCCATCCTCCACCCCGACACTCACTCCATCGCCAACTGCAACTCCGCTTCCTTCACCTACGCCCACCCTTCGGCCAGTTTCTGCTGATGATTGGCAACACCTGCTTTTGCAACTCATCAATCGAGAACGCACTGAATACGATCTGCCGCCCCTCGCCTATAACAACCAGTTAGCTTTGGCTGCCCAGCGACACGCTGAAGATTGTGCACATCGCGGCTATGGGAGCCACATCGGTTCAGATGGCGCTAACTTACGTCAACGTCTGGAGCGAGTGGGATATACCAAGCCATGGGCAACTGAATCGTGGGCATGGGCGCGAACGCCCCAGCATGCGGTGGCAATGTGGCTCAACGAAGCGCCTCCAGACGATCCTCACCGACGCATGCTTCTATCGCGAACGCTTACTGAGGTGGGCGTAGGCATCGCCTCGACCAAAACGGGATATTATTTCATCGCCGATTTTGGCAGATAGAAACAAACCAACCCTGCGAACCTGACAGCCAAACCTTACTCGCCCGTCCACATTTAAACAGCCGATCCTGTGGTGACGATTCTGGAGGGTGATTTCTTCTGTCGATAGTACGGCGACTTTCTGAGCAGCCACATACGCACCAGAGGCCTGAAAATCCGCACCAATACCCTGCGCCATCCCAACTTTTTCTGCATCTCCTGCACATAATCATCCAATGTCAGGCGTTGAAATTGCAATACACGTTGGCTCTCCATCGTATCGAGCCAATCGGTGGGATACGCCGTTGTGGAAAAAGCCTCGTCCGGGAGCATCCCCACACCCATCGCATTCAAAATTCCGCTGGCCATGTCGCGATAAATGTATTGATTGCGCTCGCCGCCACCAATCAACCATAGTCGATTCCAGGCTTCATCAGTTGCGAGGGCATTGACGATGGCGCGAGCCACATCATATCGATGGACGAACTCAATTCGATTCTCCAGGGGCACATCGAACATGGCGGGATCAAAGATCATGCGCAAGGGAAGCGCCGCGCCTAACCGAAAAATACACCACTCGAGGCCAGACTCCCGCACCAACTGTTCCACCTGAACTTTGTGGCGCGAATAATGCTCCGCAGGAGCCACAGCATCGGTAGTGCGACGAGGTGGATCAAGATGTTGGGTTTGTCCAAATACATGCAATGACGACGTAAAAAGCAACTTGGCGGAAGGAGATTGCTCGTTTATCGCCTGAATCAGGTTACGAGCGCCGTCAACATTGATTTCATACGCCCAATCCGGATGTTCTTCGCTGCCATGCCCGGTTGCAGATAGACTGGGAATCACAAACGCCAAATGAACAACAACATCTTGATCGACCACTGCTGCCCGAACATCATTTAGATTGCGCAAGTCCCCCCATTGAATTTCGATCGGACTTTGACGCCACTGGCGAGCGATTCGCTGATTACCGGGTGAAGGAACGTCAAAACAACGTACGTGATGGCCTCGATCGATAAGCATTTCGAGTGTTGCCTGGCCAATGTTTCCAAAGGCTCCTGTTAATACAACTTTCATGGTCGTCACTCCAGAACAAGAAGGAAGCATGTTCGAAAAATAAATAATTACATCGCATTATGATTCTTAGTGTATCACATCTCGAGGAGATAAATATTATAGGGAGATTAGAGATCAACAGTCTCGCATCATTGAAACTTAAAAACGACTAAAATGCACCACTCCCCAAACATCTCCATGAACTTCGCTCGGAAGGAGCAAACCAGGCGACATAGACGTTTGCCCGCCGACACCGACAGAAATAGAAACAGAAGGTGGACATCAAGGATGCACGCAGACTTTCGCGGGGCTTCCTGATTATTTTGGGCGCCGTGGGTGGCGCAGTTTATGAACTCCTGATTTTACAGGGACGCATCGAACGCCCTCATCACACAAAAGATAAAGAGATATTGAAGCAGCTCTCGTATGCAATCGGAGCCTAGCTGTACGATCTCGGCATCTTCGCCCGTCTCATCATCGAAGCCATGGCCGCCTTAGCCGCCATGTGGTCGCTTGCCCCCCATAACACATTCAGTCTGTTGACAACGGCTGTAATCGCAGACTCCGCAGGCGCTATTCCGCTCACTGCAATGCAGCCACAGCCTAACAAAAATCCGCAGACACCCAGAGCAAAGCCATATTGCAGGCCCAAAAGGTAAACGAAGCGTAACTATTCACGCCCTCCCTCATTAACCACGAAGGGCGCGAAGGCGCCAAGGCACGAAGAAAACATCTTCCTCTCTTCGTCATCTTCGAGCCTTCGTGACAAAGAGAGGAAGGTCACTACCTGTATAGTTACAACGAAGCATTACAATTGTTTCAATCCGCTAAACGAACCTATCCCATCGCCGATGTCAATCTGGCGGCTGATACGACACTCCCAAAAAACTAAAAGAGCTAAATCACATCGAACGATTGTTGTATAAGGCAAAAGACGTCGCAGATACATTTTGATTGTTTGTCATCAACCAACCGGGATAATCATTTCATATGGAAACGATGAGAGGTTGATGACATCGCCTTTCTCATCAAAAGCAATGGTGTCTTCAATCCTTATCCCCCATTCTTCATCAGGGTAATAAAGTCCCGGCTCCACAGAGACAACATGCCCTGGTTTCAACAGCGTTTGGCGTCCCAGAGTGCTTAGACGCGGATTTTCATGGATGTCCAACCCCACCCCATGCCCCAAGCTATGAATGTATCCAACCGTAGTTTTTGGATCTGAACAGATGGTGGGATACCCCATCGTTTCGAAAAGATCACACGTCAACCTTTGATAACGTCCTCCTGATTCTCCAGGTTGAATCTCCGACATCACCCGATCGAAGACATATTTCACATCATACCATTTTGGGGCCAATTCATCTGGGGCATAACCGAGGAAGAATGTACGCGTGATGTCATGAAAATAGCCTGTGGCCCGATCCCGAGGAAAGATATCAAAGATAATCGTCTTTCCTAACTTCAACGGCATATCATAATGACCAACATTGTGAGGAATCCCTGCATCCCGGCCCTGACTGAAGATATTTTCATGGGCTTCCTCCAAATTCCGTTTAACCAATTCCAGACGGATAAAGGCCTTAACATCGCCGATGGTCAGAGGCGCACCATCAGATTTGCACAATCGTCCCTCGTGGGCGTGGTGGCTGCTCAGAAAATCAAACACATTGGCAATTACTTCAGTGGTTGCCCGACCAACGCGCCGCATCAGCTCGATCTCATGAGCATCCTTGGTCTCGCGGGCAGTCGCAAAAAGATTCGGAGGAGATTCCCCCACCACTTGAATTTCAGGAATTAAAGTTTCCAAAACGTTGAGGAAACGCCAGGCATATCCCATATCTTGCATGCCATAAAATCCCACCCGGCCACAGACATCGTAATCCTCGAACACATCTCGCCATTGCGCTGCACGCGCCTGCAACATATCGCCATGTCTTGCTTCTAAATAGCGTCCCAATGGATAATCGCTCCACAACCGGGTGGAATATCCTGTTGCCTGCGCATTCTCCCGTTCCAGGGCGCTAGAAAAAAGAACTGGCTCTTTTTCCTTGGTTTGCAAATACAATCCCCCCTCAAGATGAACCCCTCCTGTCAGATAAGCCAAATCACTACTGGTATCCGTACTGCCATAGACAACGATGGCATCGAGATTTCGTTGGGCCATCAAACTGGGAATGTCGGATTTCATGGATAACCCCCTGAAAGGTGAAGATAGAAGCAGGCTACCCTCAGGTTATTGCATTTGTCAAATTCAGTAGATCACGATTGCGAGAGTATGTGTCCCGCAGGATTCGCAATCCGGCGGGTTTGACGCTCGAATCACCGATGGATCACGGATCCGGCTCTGCGCAACATGGCAAATCGTGATCTACTGAAATTTATGCAACTCATGTTTCGCACTTGCCAGTCCATAGTCCTAAACAAGGCAGCCAGTGCTTCAGACTCAACAATGTAACATAAGACAAAAGGACAAAGATGTCTATCGTCTATGTTCGCCATTTCTCGGGAGCTCCCGGTGGTTGCATTGCAAATCAGCTTTGCCTGGAGCTGTGCGTAACGTCAGCTAGGCAACCATCCAGGTAGTCACATCCACCCCATTGCCACGAAGACTCGACCAGGCAAAGGAGCCTTCTCACTCGAGCACAAAAGTGACTCAGCACGATGCCTACACCTTTTTTTCTTTGCCGCCTACCAATCTCCTATGCTAAACTCAATGGTTGATTCTCATTCACCTTCAATTTTAAAACCCCTTGAGACACAAACCAATATGCGTTTTTATCGCCTCCTAACGTTTCTGATTCTAACCCTAATTTTATTTTCCGGAGCACAGGCCGCGCACGCCCAATCGGGCATCACCTACCCACCCGAAACCGAGGTGCTACGCGGCTCCGTCCAGATCAAAGGCACCGCGGTGCATCCTGATTTCTGGAAATATGAGCTGGCGGCCGCACCCCAAGGCACAGAAAACTGGTTTTACATCACCGGAGCCGAAACGCCCGTAGAAAATGGCGTCTTGGGGGTTTGGGACACCCGCACCGTGCCCGACGGGCCCTACACCATCCGCCTGCGGGTCGTTCGTCGCGATGGCAATTACGATGAGTACTTCGTTCGTAATGTCAACGTCAGCAATAGCGCTCCTCCACCCACCCCCACGCCCGAGACCACCCCAACCCCTACGGCCACCCCAACGCCCAAGCCGCCCACGGCCACGCCCGTTCAGCTCACGCCCGACATCCCCACGCCCACGCCCGCGCCCACCGCCACCCCCGAGGCTGGAGTCGCGCCCCCGGGCGAGGGCGAAGATGGCGGGAGCGACGGCGACGCTGGCGGCAAAACTTCCCAAATCGTCGAGCTGCTGGGGCAGATGAAAGACGCCTTTGTGAAAGGCGCGCTCTATGTCATCCTGGCCTTCATTGCCGTGGGCGTCTTCTTCGGCGTCAAAAACCTGCTCACCTGGATTTACGTGCGCTTCATCCTGCAATGACCATCAAGATGATCGTGGGGTTGGGTAATCCCGGCCCCCGCTACGCAAAAAATCGCCACAACATTGGCTTTCAGATCGTAGATGAGCTGGCGGAGAAGCATGGACTGCGTTTCGACAAGCGTCAGTTCAAGGCCCAGATCGCGCTGGGAAACATCGAAGGCCAACGCGTGCTGCTGGTCAAGCCGCAGACCTACATGAACCTCAGCGGCGAGGCGGTGCAACCCCTGGCCCGCTACTACAAAATCGAGATGGAAGACCTGATGGTGGTCTTCGACGATATGGATCTGCCCGTGGGCGTCATTCGCCTGCGGCCCTTTGGCGGCGCAGGCGGCCACAACGGCATGAAATCCATCATTCAGCGGCTGGGCAGCAACCAATTCCCCCGCCTGCGGGTGGGCGTAGGACGCCCGCCCGGGCGCATGGACCCGGCCGCGTATGTGCTGCAAGACTTCAGCGACGACGAGGAAGCCATCATGGCCCAGGTGCGGGATCGGGCCGTGCAGGCCCTGGAAACCTGGCTAAAATCGGGCATCGACGCGGCGATGAATGCATTCAATATGAGAAGCATTAGCGAAGAATAGTTTGCACGACAGTCTGTTTTGAAAATCGCCCGAAGTCCAAGGTTCAAGGCTTGTGACATGGCGTCAGGGTTGATTGGAAACCGACCGAAGACGGGGGACCGAAGACCGGTTGGGTGAGATTCTTCTTCCGGTCTTCCGTCTCCGGTCTCTGGTCATTTTCATTAATGTCAGCAAGTCAGCGTCCGTAACACCTGCCTAGAAAACAGATGCCGGGTATTAGCTATTGGATATTCACGCGAGCCAATATCTAATACCTAATATCCCCCTGCATTTTCATGTCCATCGAACATCCCTCCTCCCACACCGCCCAGCTCCACCTGCAAGGGCTGATTGCATACCTGCGGCGGCTGGATGCGTTCCAGCAGCTGGCGCAGAGCCTGGCCGCGGGCGAGCCGCCCGCGCATCCGCTGGGGATCGTGGCTTCGGCCCGGAGTT
>CAZYSY010000050.1:0-11030 GCA_964650295.1 uncultured Caldilineales bacterium
GGAGATGAATTATCACGTCATCAACTGGCTGCCTTACTACAACTTCACCGTGGGCCTCATCACCTTCCTGGTCACAGCCCTGCTCATCTGGAAGAACAATCGCTACGCCATGCCCGCGGCCATCGCCACCTTCGCCGCCCATGCGCTGGTGATGATCACCCTGCTCATCGGCTATCAGGGCGTGGTTGCGCCCGAAAGCATCAAGGCCATGACCGTGCGCCTGGTGGTGTGGGCGGTCATCCTCGCCCTAATGTATCTCGATTCACGAGCCCAGCATCCAACCGCTGCCTGAGGCGGATCGCATATCTTTCATCAAAGGAGTCCACAAAATGCCCTCAAAACTTATTGGTTTCGCAATCATCTCATTCCTTCACGATCTGTTCACCGTCATCTGGATGGGCGGTATGATGGTGACGCTGTTTGCGTACACGCCCGCGGTCAAGGAGGCCCTGGGTGCAGGCCCTCAGATGAAGAAAGTGATGGGCGCATTCAAAAGGAAGCAGCGCACCTGGGTGTGGGTGAGCATGGCGGGCCTGATCCTCACTGGCATTTTGATGAGCCGTCGCAGTCCCGATTTCGTGCATTGGTTCTCATTCAGCAATCCCTACTCCACCGCCCTCAGCATCAAGCACATCATCGTCATCGTGATGGTGGGCATTGCGCTGTATCGCTCCATCGTGCTGGCTCCCAAAGCCATGCCTATGCCCGGGCCCGATAGCGCTCCCGGCCCGGGCGGGAAACCAGATATGAAGCCGGGAATACAGCCGGGCGGGCCTCAGTCGGCCGCTGCGGCAAAGCGAGAGAAACTCAACTTCAGTCTGTTGGTCATCAACGTAATTCTGGCCATGCTGGTGCTCTTCAACAGCGCTATGGTCAGCGCCCTGGCCGCGCCGCTCCCCGGCAAATAATCTCAGACGAACGGGCGTTGGTCCGCCGCAGCCAACGGAAATGGAACGTTCAACTCAGGCGCTACGCGACCAACGCCCATAATATAAAAAACGTAACTACTAACGTACCTGACTTCAATCACCACAAAGGCGCAAAGACACTAAGAACACCAAGAATTTCAAAGCTTTTTCTTTTCTTCGTGACTTTGTGGCTTCGTGTCTTCGTGGTTTCTAGCCGGGCTACCTTAGTAGTAACTAAAAAACCGATTTTCTTTGGAAATCTATACAAAAACCTGACGCCAAACTTCTTACGGCAACCCAACGTACTGATAAAGCAATCGCCGCTAATTAAGTCAACGAACACGAACAAAAATCAACTCAAATAGACAATGACAGCATATTCCTTTGTCAATGTTCGCCACGTCCCCCCTTCGTCTATTTGTGGGACAACAGATCAAAGCATCGAAGCCTTCTTTTCAGTACGGAAAAGTTGCACATAGGTAAATCTATCTCAGCAGCGGCATCCGATAAGTCATAAAACGTTCGACGCGAGCAACCCCATAAACCAGCGGGGAAATTCACCGCCGATGTTACACAATTTGATGATAACACGATTATATCCCCGGCGCCCGGCCCAAACCGGGCGTTTTGTTATGAACCAACAGAACAGGCCGCCATCCCTGACGGGCATCCATGCAAAACCCGATCGGCCTCGACAGAGGATTTGACAAACAGGGTAATCAGTACTACCATCGCTTTCAAAATAAACATGGATCCCAATGTGCAACCTTTTTGGCTCATCAACAGACAGAACAAGCAATCTCAGCTAAAACAAGCCGACGAATATGGACGCACCTAGACCCAAATGGACAAAGAAACAAGATATTCCTTTGTCAATATTCGTCCTGTTTTCCCTTCTGCTACTTATCGAACGACGGACTCTAACATCAATATCCGTTTTTTAGCACAAAAAAGTCGCACATCAGGTATAAGGATTTAATATACGACTTCCGTGGCGAGACGTGTTGACGAAGCGGCTTACCCAGCTATCAACTATGCTTCGTCAATTTCAATAGATCACGATTGCGAGAGTATGTGTCCCGCCGGATTGCGAATCCGGCGGGTTTGACGCTCGAATCACCGCCGGATCACGGATCAGGCTCTGCGCATCATGGCAAATTGTGATCTACTGAATTTTCGTTACGGCTCACATAGTGGTTTTCCGCCTCTGATTCTCACAGAGACATCTGATATATTTACGACCCGTAATCTTTTTTCTGGGAAAATGCCTATGGCCACTTTGACAGCGCCGTCTCTTCCAGACCTACACGAGAAACCCACCGAAAGCCAGCTCCACCGCGTTTTACACTCATACTTCTTTCAAAAAAGTGTAAAGGCGTTGTTCACTGCCTGGGTGGTAATCACGCTAACCTTCTTCCTCATTCGCCTGCTGCCTAGCAACCCTGTGGAATTGTTCATTCAGGATCTGATGGTGCAGTATGGCATGCCCTATCATGAGGCACGGGATCAGGCGGCCGCCCTTTTCTCCATTGATCTCTCCCAACCGCTGCCGCTTCAATATCTGGATTACATGATCGGTCTATTACACGGCGATCTTGGCACATCCATTCTCTCGCCTGGCACCCCGGTAAGCGGCGTCATCAAGCGATTCTTGCCTTGGACGATATTCAGTGTGGGCATTGCGCTCATGCTTAGTTTCACCTTTGGGATCATGTTGGGGCTTTTCATGGCATACCATCGAGAAGGGTTGATGGATCATATCCTGACGGTGCTGGCATCGATTTTGAGCTCCATCCCAAATTACATTTTGGGCATTCTGCTGATCATATTCCTGGGGGTGCGCTGGGGCATCATCTCTGTGGCAGCGACGCGTGGCACCCTTTCTCCTGGCGTAGAGCCGGGCTTCACCATCGAATTCTTCAAGGATGCGTTATATCACGCAGCATTACCCATCCTCACCTATGTGCTGACCACCATCGGCAGCTGGATGCTAACCATGAAAAGCAGCACCATCAGCGTGTTAGAAGAGGATTATGTCACAGTAGCCAAAGCCAAAGGCCTGAAAGAAAGCCGCATCACTTCCACCTATGTGGGACGCAATGCCTCACTGCCTATGTTCACGCTATTGACCATCGCCATTGGCTTTGTGGTTGGCGGTTCGGTGCTCATCGAGACCATTTTCCAGTATCAAGGCATTGGCTACATCCTGTTGCAGAGCGTGAACAAACGTGACTATACAGTGATGCAGGGCGTGTTTCTGGTTATTACCCTTTCTGTCATTGTCGCCAATTTCTTTGCAGACATCCTTTACAGTTGGCTTGATCCCCGCATCAAGCTGGGCAAACAGGAGTAGTTTATGGGTTCTGTCTTTCTGGGAGCGGTGCATTCAATCGGCACCACGCTCCGCATTATGAGTTACAATAAAGTTGGTTTCGCCGGCTTCATAGCTGTGATGTTGATTTTGCTCATGGCATTCGTCGGCCCCTTCATTGTGCCGTTAGACACCCAAACAAAGGTGGATCAGATCTACCAACCCCCCAGCGCCGAACATTGGTTGGGAACCGACCATCAGGGGCGGGATATTTTCTCGCAGATCGTCAACGGCGGCAAAGATGTAATCATCGTGGCGGTGGTTGCGGGAGCGCTTTCCACCCTCATCGCCGTTACTTTCGGCACCCTGGCTGGTTTTGCAGGGGGACAAGTGGATTCCCTCATCATCTCCATCACCGATATTGTGCTAACCATCCCGCAATTACCCTTGTTGTTGGTGCTGGCTGCACTGGTGAAGTTAAACAACATTTTTTATCTTGGCCTTATCCTGGGGGCGCTAGGCTGGCCCTCGCTTTTACGGGCGGTGCGCTCGCAAGCGCTATCGCTCAAACAGCGCGATTTCGTAGAGGCAGCCCGCGCCCTTGACCTAGGCACCATGCATATCATCTTTCGTGAGATCGTGCCCAACATGATGACTTACATCATCATCAGCTTTGCCCTGGCCATGACGGGCGCCATCTACGCCCAGGTCGCGTTGGTGCTGTTCGGGTTGGTGCCTTTTTCGGGCAGCAACTGGGGCGTCATGCTGAGCCTGGCCTGGGTGCGCGGGGCCATTTACTTCAAAGACAGCATCTGGTACATTATGATGCCCGTAGCGGCCATCGTGATTTTGCAGTTGTCTATCGTCACCATGACCCGCTCGCTGGAGTTGGTCTTCAACCCCCGCCTGCGTTCAGGCGAATAACCGTGCATGCCGAACAATAATGTCATGAGTACAGAAAACCAACACGTAATACTAGAACATGAAGCGGGCAGCGGAACGCCTCTGACCCTGCACAATGTCTCCATCGTCTACAAAACTCGCAAAGGTGATGTGCAGGCAGTGCGGAATGTGAGCCTAGACCTGCGTGCGGGTGAAAGCATCGCCCTGATTGGCGAAAGCGGATCGGGCAAAACAACGTTGGGATTGAGCATCGTGCGTTTGCTGGTGAAATCGGCAGAGGTCACCGAGGGTGAGATTATCTATCGTCGAAATGGGAAGGAAGTCAATGTACTGGCTCTAAACAAAAATGAACTGCGTGAATTTCGATGGAAGGAATGCTCCATGGTTTTCCAGTCCGCGCTCAACGCGTTCAACCCCGTCATCCGCATTTGGGATCAGATGCGAGACACCGCCCAATCCCACGGATGGAAGGACAAGAAAGCCATCCGTCAGCGCTCGTTGGAGTTACTTCGCTTTGTCCAGCTGGACGCGGAGCGAGTCATTGATTCTTATCCTCATGAACTGAGTGGCGGTATGAGGCAGCGGGTGCTCATTGCCCTCTCGTTGCTTCTGGACCCGCAGGTGTTGATTCTAGATGAGCCCACTACCGCCCTGGATATTCTCACCCAGCGCACCATCATCGACCTGTTACGCAAGTTAAAGGAAGAACAGCACTTCACCATGATTTTCATCTCTCACGATCTGGCCATTGCCGCGGAGCTGGCGGACCGCATCGCCACCATGTACGCAGGTCGGATCGTGGAACTGGGTTCGGAGGATGATATTTTCTATCGCCCGCGACACCCATACACCCTGGGCTTGATTCGGGCCGTGCCCAAAGTCGTGGGCGACTTCCAGGAGCTTTTCTCAATTCCTGGCTCCCCCCCCGATCTCATCAACCTGCCCCGCGGCTGCAAATTCCATCCCCGCTGCCCCTACGCCACTGATCGCTGTCGGGAGGAAGAGCCCGACTTGGTGGAAGTAGGCCCAGAACATTTTGCGGCCTGCTGGCACTGGAAGGAAGTCGCAAAAGAACTGGACACCAAACCCTTACACATCACCAGCTAATTCCCATTCACGCTCACGCTTCACTTTCACTTTGTTATTATGGCGCTCATTGAACTCAAGAATGTTTCACGCACCTTCGGGAAAGGCGACGAACGAGTTGTCGCTGTTGACAACGTTTCGTTTGCCATCGAAGAGGGCGAGGTGTTGTGTCTGGTGGGAGAAAGCGGCTGCGGCAAAAGCACCACGGGAAAGATTGTCGCCGGGCTGCTGAAACCCACCCGAGGACAGGTGTTATTCGATGGTCAAGATATCGCGGAGATGGACAAAGAATCCTTTCGGAATTACCGTCACGCGGTTCAGATCATCCACCAGGACCCCTACGCCTCCCTGAATCCCACCCAAACGGTGAGACAGATGATCACGCGGCCTTTGCTGAGACATCACAAAGCGCATGGCCGCCACGAGGCGGAGAAGCGGGCCATCGAACTGCTTGAGATCGTAGACCTAACGCCCGCAGCCGACTTTATGAACAAATATCCGCATCAGCTTAGCGGAGGACAGCGACAGAGGGTTTCGGTGGCCCGGGCGCTGACAGTGGAGCCTCGCTTCATCGTGGCCGACGAGGCGGTCTCCATGGTGGATGTATCCATCCGCGTCAGCCTGTTGAACATGCTCTCACGCTTGCAGGACGAGTTCAATGTCACCTTTCTATTTATCACGCATGACCTGGCCCTGGCCAAGTATTTTGCCTGGGAGGGTCGCATTTCGGTCATGTATCTTGGGCGCATCGTAGAAGATGGCCCCACCCGTCGGGTAGTGATGGATCCCCGGCATCCTTACACCCAGGCGCTGCTTTCGGCTGTACCCGAAGCAGACCCCGAGCTGGCCCGGCGCAAAAAGCGCATCGAACTACGTAGCGCCGACATCCCAAGCCTGCTGGATTTGCCCACCGGCTGCACCTTTCACCCCCGCTGCCCCTACTTTGTGGAAGGCGTCTGCGACACCGAAGTGCCGCCCCTGGAAACCATCACCGCAGGAGGGCGCGTGGCCTGTCCCGTACGAAAAGATGTCTCGATTCGCCTGATCGAAGAAGACGCCTAGGCACCCCAGAGGGTGGATTTGTCTTTTTACGCTCACCATTCAAGTTCAGCAGCGGGTCGCTCCTGCTTCGTCATTCAAACATCATGGATAGCAACCTTGGACGCGCTGGCTTTCGCATTGGCATTTTCATCGTTCTCCTCTCAGGAGGGATGCTGCTGATATTGCAAAAAGGCACAGCAGAATATCTCCTGATGCAGGTCATGTTCGTCCTTGGTTTAATCTTCCTAGGAGTCATCGTCCTCGCGATCCGCTGGTCTTTGCGGAAGTGAGGATTGGCTATCGTGTCACCCCCCACCAACCTTTCAGCTTTCTCTCAAAAAGGAGAAGAAACATGAAGAAACGAACTCTATTAGTGCTGTTGCTGGCGCTGATGCTGGCCATTGTCGTCAGTGCATGTTCCCAGCAACAATCTGCCCCCGCGGCCGAAAAGCCCGCAGCCGAAAAGCCCGCGGCTGAAAAACCCGCGGCCGAAAAGCCTGAGGCAACCGAAGCCCCCAAGGCTGAGGAACCCAAGGCCACTGAAGCTCCCGCGGCCGAAGCCCCCGCCAAGGAAGAAGGCGCCATGACCGAATTCCGGGGCATTTGGCCCTATGTGGTGCCACCCGCGGGGCACTTCAATACCTTCGTCACCAGCAACCGCGTCACTCTGGGCATCTACTACCATCTGATGCAACCCCCTCTGTTCCTCTACATGTGGGCCGATGAAGATTGGCTGCCCATGGCTGGAAAATCCTGGGAATGGACCGACGACACCACGCTACGCGTGCATCTGCCCGAAGGCGCTGTCTGGAGCGATGGGAGCAAATACACTGCCCAAGACGTGGTGGACACCTTCGACATCGTGCGCCTGCAAGGCCTGACCGTGTGGAACTTCCTGGACGGCGTAGAAGCAGTGGATGATTACACTGTGGACTTCAAGCTGAAAGAGCCCTCCAACACCGTGCCTCGTCGCGTGCTACGCGAGATCAATATCCGCAACTCTTCCACCTATGGTGAATGGGCTCAGAAAGCTCGCGACTTGTTCGAAGCGGGCAAAACCAAAGATGATGCAGAATGGCAGACCCTGCTACAAGAATTCAACGAATTCCGCCCCGACGGCATCGTGGCGCTTGGGCCCTATGTGATGGATGTGAACAGCATTACCGAATCCCAGATCGTGCTGCCCAAGAACGAGACATCCTTCATGGCCGACAAGGTCAACTTCGACCGCCTGATCATCTTCAACGGCGAGACCCCCGACGCCACTCCGCTCATGCTCTCCAAGGAAGCGGACTACGCCACCCACGGCTTCCCGCCCGCGACCGACAAGCAGTTCCAGGCTGAGGGCATCCGCGTCATCCGCGGTCCCAACTACAACGGCCCTGCGCTCTACTTCAACCACAACGTACACCCCTTCGAGCTGAAGGAATTCCGCGAAGCTCTGGCCTACGCCATCAATCGGGATGAGAATGGCGTCGTCTCCATGGGCCCCTCGGCCAAGCCGCCCAAGTACATGGCTGGCTTCTCCGACAACCTGGCTCCCATGTGGCTGACCGACGACACCAAGGCCAAGCTGAATCCCTACGCCTTCGATCGCGACAAGGCCACCAAGATGCTGGAAGACCTGGGCTTCACCAAGGGCGATGACGGCGTCTGGGTCGACGACAAAGGCAATCGTATGGAGTTCGAGCT
This sequence comes from uncultured Caldilineales bacterium, assembly GCA_964650295.1. GTDB lineage: Bacteria > Chloroflexota > Anaerolineae > J102 > J102 > M2005. Next base: position 7,942 of record CAZYSY010000050.1, read on the forward strand.
GACCGCTCCCTCCGAGTTCGCGGACTGGTCTGCTGCGGCCGAAAACCTGGCCGAGCAGCTCACCGACTTCGGCATCAAGACCACCTTCCGCGGCGTCACTTACAGCGAACATCCCGCGCTGATCAAGTCGGGCAAATTCCAAATGGCCATCCGCGAATGGGGCGCCGGCAACCCGCACCCGCAATTCGCTTACAGCATCGACTTCAACGCCTATAACCGCACCGGCGGTGAGGTGGAAGCCTCCACCGAGGCCGGCCCTGGCATGGACTTCCCCCTGGTGCAGCAGACCGACTGCTGCGGCGAGGTCGATCTCTCGGATCTGACCATCAAGGCCGGCCTGGGCAAGGACAAAGATGAGCAGATGAAGTACATCAACGAGCTCGCTCTGGCCTACAATGAACTGCTGCCCCAGATTCCTCTGTGGGAGCGCTACGGCAACAACCCCGCGGTGGAAGGCGTCCGCGTGAAGCAGTGGCCCCCCGACGACGACACCGTCTACCTGAACGGCACCTACGCCGATCCCTTCTCCATCGTGCTGCTGGTGACGGGACAGCTGGAGCCCGTGCAGAAGTAAACATCCATTCAACCCTACCCTCGAACTCCCCGGAGGCCCGCGCCTTCGGGGAGTCATTTTCTCCGACCAACCGATGAAAATGGCTGTGGCAACTTGCCACCTGCAACTTGCTACCTGCAAACCTGATTGCCTTTGCGTCTTGGCGTGAGATATTTTGGTCTTTTTTCATTTTGACTTTTACTTTTTCAAAGCAGGAGCTTTTTCGCATGACACACCCCATCGACATGGTGCTCATCGGCGCAGGACAGCGAGGCGCTCACGCCTACGCCCGCTACGCCTTTCAACATCCCGAAGAAGTGCGCTTTGTGGCCGTAGCCGAGCCCGATCCCATCCGCCGAAAGCAGTTCGCCGAGGAGCATGATCTGGACGACAGCCAGTGCTTCGAGAGCTGGGAGGAATTGATCGACGCCGGGCAACTGGGCCGGGCCGCCATCATCGCCACGCAGGATCAGATGCACGTGGAGCCCGCGGTAGCCGCTATGGAGGCGGGCTATGACGTCCTGCTGGAAAAACCCATGGCCCACACCCTGGAGGGCGCAGTCAAGCTGGTGCAAACCGCGGAGCGCACCGGCCGCGTGCTGGAAATCTGTCATGTGCTGCGCTATTCCCCCTTCTGGACCACGCTGCACGAGGTGGTGACCAGCGGCAGGCTGGGCGACATCATCACCGTGGAACATCGGGAGAATGTGTCCTACTGGCACATGTCTCACAGCTTTGTGCGGGGCAACTGGCGCAACGAGGGCCTCTCCAGTCCGATGATCCTGGCCAAATGTTGCCACGATCTCGATATTCTTTACTGGAATCTGGGCGTGAAGACGGCCAAGCTGAGCTCTTTCGGCTCCCTCATTCACTATCGACCCGAAAACGCGCCGCCGGGCGCGCCCGAACGCTGCACCGATGGCTGTCCCATCGAGAAGGATTGCCCCTTCTCCGCCATTGGCATCTATCTGGAAGGACGCCCCTTCCGCCAGTGGATGGATGAGGCCATCGAAACCCGCGGGCTCGACCCCGAACGCCCGATGATGTGGCCCTTCCTCGTGCTCACCCCCGATCCCACCCTGGAAAACCGACGCAAGGCTCTGGAGACCGGGCCCTACGGTCGCTGCGTCTATCATTGCGATAACGACGTGGTGGATAATCAGGTGGTGGCCATGGAGCTGGAGGATGGGCGCACGGTGACGCTGGTCATGCACGGGCATTCCCACGAAGAAGGGCGCACCATGCGCTACGATGGCACGAAGGCCACGCTCCGGGCCCGGTTCCCCATCTTGGGCAGCAAGGAGGAGATCACCATCCACCATCACAACAGCGGCGAGGTGGAGCAGGTGCCGATCCCGCAGGTGGAGCGGGGCGCGGGCCACGGCGGCGGCGATTTCGGCATCATGGCCGATTTCCTGGCCGTGCTGCGAGGCGAAAAAGAGGCGCTGACCACGGCCCGCGAATCGCTGGAAAGCCATCTGCTGGCCTTTGCGGCCGAGGAAGCGCGGCACACCCACACCGTCATCGATATGGACGAGTTCCGGGCTCGGGCGGAGAAGCTGACCGGGGTTGCATAAAAGCGGCTTTGCCCGTTCTCATCCTTTGTTCCTCCCAGGAGGCGCCCATGAATGAAGCCCTTCCCGCGGTGCGTAAACGCAAGCGTCGTAATCCCATCCTGCCCTATCTGCTCATCCTGCCCACCTTCATCTTCGTGGCCATGTTCACGGCCTGGCCCACGCTGCTGGCCTTTTACCAGAGCTTCTTCCGCCAGCGCCTGAACATCGCCAAATTCCGGGAGCCCACGTTCATCGGGTTGGGGAACTACACATCCCTTTTCAGCGATCCCCGCTTTCTGCTGGTGCTGAAGAATACCCTCATCTATGTGCTGGTCACCGCGCCCATCAGCATCGTGCTGGGATTTCTCTTCGCCCTGCTCATCAACCGGGCCATCAAGGGCATTGGCCTGGCCCGTCTGGCCTTCTTCCAGCCCACCATTCTGCCTATGGTCAGCGCGGCCACCATCTGGATGTTTTTCTTCACGCCCGATTACGGCTTGTGGAACACCTTCTTGCAGCGTTTCGGCTACTCTGGCCCGCAGAACTGGACGGCTAATCCAGATCTGGCCCTCATCGCCATCATGATCGTGGCCATCTGGAAGAACGCCGGCTACTACATGATCTTCTATCTGGCGGGGCTGCAGAGCCTGCCCACCGATGTGTATGAAGCCGCGACCCTGGACGGGGCCAACTGGTGGCAAATGCTGTGGCAGATCACGTTTCCCTTGCTGCGGCGCACCACCCTTTTCGTCTCCACCATCGCATTTATCGGCGCGTTTCAGATGGTGGATCACATCTTCGTGCTGACCAAGGGTGGGCCCAGCCGGGCCAGCACCGTGCTCCTCTACTATCTGTGGCAGATGCGGTTCGAAAATCAGGATGTGGGCAAGGCCTCGGCCATCACCATCGTGCTCATCATTTTTTTGCTGATTTTCACCGTCACCAATTTCGTGCTTTCCGAACGCAAAGAGGAGGAAGGT
>CAZYSY010000051.1:0-4402 GCA_964650295.1 uncultured Caldilineales bacterium
TGACGCGCCTTTCAAAGATCACATGACGCGCATTTCGAAGATCACCCTTTTCTCACTTTCCACCCTGCTGACGCGATTTCTCCCGATCACTTGACGCGATTTTCGGTTGACAAAAACATGACTTGATGTTTCTCTAAATCAACCAAAATCGTGCCATAGCTTTGCCCTTTGCGGAACGACCAATCATCCACGCCCAACACCCGGGGCGTATTCCTGTCTGACTCGGACGTGCTGCGCATGAGCCGTAATAACGTATCCGGACTCGTTGGCATGGCCAGCAGGTTGGCAAGTTGGGCGCCCGCTTCGCCTCCCGCAAAAAATGCTATCATCCGTAACGTTTCCACCAACCGGTGCGTCTTCCTCGCATATCGGGCTAACAAGGATGGAACTTGCTCCGTAAATGTTCTGGCCGTACAGGTCTCCTCATCACAAATGAATCTCCGTACTGTCAGATGCAGACAAACCATGATTCCTGTCATGGCGACATCTTTCGGTTTGCGTGTGTAGCTGCTATGCACCCGAGATGACACAGCGCCACAATGGGGACAAACCGCCGTGGGACTTATGCAGGTTAGATCAAAATGCAACGTGCCCGCTTCCAGGCTATAAGATTCAACAATGACGTCATCAGTGACTGAGAATAGAATGTCTTCCAGCATGGGGGAAAGCCTCCGAATCTTGGGGGGCTTCCAGTGTAACCCCTACTGGAACAATTCCCTATCTTTCACGAAATGTGCGGGAGAACCACTTTTCGCTTGACAAACACACTCCGGTTGATGATGTTTTCCATCTAAGTACAGCGTTGCATAAGTTCTTTTCGAAATTTGGTATACTTGGGCAAGGAGGTTGACAATGCGAGGTCCCAAGCCCAAATATCCGATTCGATTAACAACAGAAGAAGAGAAAAGACTTCGACGTCTGGTTCGAGCGTCCAGTACGCCGCAAGGAAAGGTCACGCGAGCCCGGATCATATTGGCGGCGCATGATCATCCCGAGTGGAGCAATCAGCAGATCGCTCAAGAGGCTGGTTGCACAGATCGCACCGTTCGCCAGTGGCGGCGGCGTTGGGTGGAGAGCAAGAACCTGGATGATCTGCCACGGTCGGGAGCGCCGCGGCGTTTTTCCCCCTGAGGTGCGAGCGCAAGCGACAGCTATTGCATGCAGTCTGCCGAAAGAGGCGGATACCCCCCTGGCCCGATGGAGTGTGCGCGAGATAGCGAAGCGGCTGGAAGCATCGACGGTAGTAACCAGCATTGCGGCCAGCACTATCGCCCGCTGGTTGCAAGAGGAGAAGATCAAACCGTGGCGTTACCATTCCTGGCAGCACATTCTTGATCCGCAAGTCTTCCTGGCGCGAGCTCGGCCAGTGCTTCAGCTCTATACTCAGGCCAAAACGCTTTTATCAGAAGGAGAGTGGGTGGTTTGTGTTGATGAAAAAACCTCCATTCAGGCTAGAGAAATGACTTCGGCGCCGCAGCCTGCCCAAGCGGAGAGGCCGATGCAGACAGCCGCTCGGTATGTACGCCATGGGGCTGTGCAACTCTTTGCAGCATTGAGCGTTGCGGATGGGCGAGTTTATGGAAGTTGCCGAGAGCGAAAGCGTTTTGTAGATTTCCAATCCTTCATCCTCAACGTACTGGTGCCAGAAGCGCAAAAGCGAGGCGTCCACACCGTGGCCATGATTCTCGACAATGGCTCTACGCATGCGCCTAAACGGCTCGAAGTCTGGCTGCACGAACAACAGGTGATTCATCAATGGCCTTTTCAATTCCAGGTGTACTGGCTTCCTACCAACGCTTCCTGGCTCGACCAGATTGAGATTTGGTTTAGCATCCTGCAGCGTAAACTCCTGCAGCCAAACCATTTCCAAAGCCTTGTGGAGTTAAAGCAGACCATCTCAGATTTCATCCAGCATTATAATCAAACGGCTCGACCTATCCGCTGGTCTTATACCGTGGAGAAGTTGGAACAAAAACTCGGAAGCCATTAACGCAACGCTGTACTTAGTGTCTTTGCGCCTTTGTGGTGATTGAAGTCGGGTACGTTAGTAGTTACCTGCAATCAGCAAAATCGCCCGAGCATCCACGACGCTCACCCCCTGGCCCGCAGGATGCACGATGACTGGATTTAGCTCGAACTCACTGAAGGCGGGCGTGGCCATGACCAGTTGCGACACGCGCACAATCAAATCGATCAGTGCCTCAGCATCACCAGGCTTTTGTCCACGCGCGCCGCGTAGCAACAAGCGCCCGACCACAGTCTCTGCAATCATCGCTCGGGCCTCGCGCTCGCCAAGGGGAGCAATGCGAAAGGATATGTCTCGCAGGGCCTCGACATACACCCCTCCCCCGCCGAACATGAGCATGGGGCCAAAGGTGGGATCGCGACGCATGCCGATGATGACTTCGGTTCCTGGCCGCGCCATCTGTTGGATGAGTACGCCTTGCAGGCCTGCCTTGCGCGCTCGCCGTCGCACTCGAGCTTGCACCTCCCAATACATCTTGCCCACCTGCGCCGCTGACACGTTCAACTCCACGCCACGCACATCGCTTTTGTGTAAGATGTCGGGCGAGATGACTTTAAGAGCAAAGGGGCCAACATGCTCTTGAGCAAAGGCTTCAGCCTCGGACCGGGTATACGCCGCCCGCCAGGCGGGTATGGGTAATCCCAACGTGGCCAACCAGGGATAAAGTTCGATTTCCCCCACATAATTCTGACCCCGGTCAGCTTTTTGCTGCATTTCCAGAGCGAAATCACGATAAAAATCAAGATTCACAGCCTTCGCCAGGGTAGGGGGCGATGCTTTTACCTGCTTCCAGGCGAGGGCGCTGGCTATGGCCTGCGCCCCATGCTCGGGAAAATCATAAACAGGAATGCGATGTTGATGCAAGCGCTGACGCCCCTGTCGAATACTGACATCGCCCATGAAGCAGGCATAGATGGGTTTGGTGGAGTTGCCTGCAACCTGGGCTATAGCATCCGCCACAGCTACAGGATCGTTTGCGGTATTGGGCACAAGAATGACCAACAAGGCGTCGTAAGTTTCGCTTTGCAGCAGAAGATGGGCCGCGGCCGCGTATTCGGATGCGGAGGCCGCGCCCAGCATGTCGATGGGGTTGAAGAGCTGGGCCGCAGGCCCCAAAGCTGCTCGCAGCTCCGCCTGTGTGTCATCATCGGGCGCGGGCGCTTGCAAACCATTGCGAGCCACCGCATCCGCGGCTACTGCCGCAGGTCCGCCCGCATTGGTGAGGATGGCAACGCGCTTCCCTGCTGGCGGCTGCTGATAAGACAAAGCCACGGCTGTATCGAACAACTCCTCCACCGAGCGAACACGAATGACGCCGGTTTGTTTGAATGCGGCGGAGTACGCCTCGTCGGAGCCGCCAATGCTGGCGGTGTGGGAAGCCACCGCCCGCGCGCCTTCATCAGTTACCCCCACTTTCAGCGCCACAATGGGGGTATGAGGCGTCGTCGATCGCGCCACCTCCATAAAACGAACGCCATCCTGAATCCCCTCGATGTAGAGGGTGATGACGCGGGTGTGAGGATCATCAGCCAGGGCGGATATGAAATCTGTTTCTGTCACATCCGCGGCATTGCCCAGGCTGGCAAAGTAGCTGAGTCCGATATGTTCTCCTTTGGCCCAATCGATGAGTGCACCGCCCAACGCCCCCGACTGTGAGAGAAACGCTATATCGCCCGGTTTGGGTATCTGCTCGATGAAGGTCGTATTGAGCCCGCTATGGGGATTAAGCACGCCCACGCCATTGGGTCCCACCAGACGCATGCCATACGTGTGGGCGATGTCAAGCATCTCCTGCTGTCGCGCCTCGCCTTCGGAGCCTGCTTCGGCAAATCCGCCCGAAAGAATGGCAGCGGCGCGAATGCCCCGTTGACCACAAGCTCGCAAAGCGTCGGGAATTGCAGGCGCGGGGATGATGATCACGGCCAATTCCACAGGATCGGGCACGCTGGTGATATCGGCATACGCGGGCAGGCCCAAGATTTCATCCGCCCGGGGATTCACTGGATAGATGGGCCCGCGATAACCGCTTTTGATTAAATTGGCGATGACGCCATAGCCCAATTTGCCCGGCGTGGCCGATGCGCCAATGACCGCGACGCCATCGGGGGTGAAGAAGGGGCGTAGGGAAGAATGTAGCGATGGGGACATAAGACAGACTCGGGAGATGGAGATAGTTGTAATTGGCGCCTTACCGGGGGCAGCCTAGTGGTTGATGATATGAATTCTAGCAACCCGACACAAATTTCATGCCCAGTTGCCCACCGATTGAAATCAGGGCTGAGGGCCTCCGGCCGCCTGTCAGCCTGCGCCGACAGCCCTTCTTTCAAAAATTAGATTGCAAACTCGCGACTGGGAACCCTCCCCGCAGGGGGACGG
>CAZYSY010000052.1:0-2503 GCA_964650295.1 uncultured Caldilineales bacterium
AGACACTGGGATCATATGTGCGCGTTTCGAATTTTATTTCTTTACTTCGCAGAAGTCGCGTGACCAGGTTTTCTTGTCTCTTCTTAGCCATGATGACGAATGAGCAGTAAAAAAGTTGCTGGTGTTCGAAAAAAGAGGAGGACGAACGTGGCGGCAGATGGTTTGATTGTACTTGGCATTGGCATTGATGGCAATTGCTGGTTGGATGAAGGGTGCGTTTCAGTTTGGGGGCGCTTTTATTTTTGGGCCGGTCGGATTACGAATCCGCCCTGGGGAGCCCCGCTTCGGAGCCAGATTCGCAATCCGGCGGGTTTTGCAATGCCTGCCCCAATTTTGAAACGCACCCTTGGATGAAGGCTTGAGCTTGGGGTATGATTGAGAATATGAGCATATCCCTCGGCCAACTGGCGGCGGCGTTGCGCTTGCCGTGTCACCAACCAGATATCGACATCACCCACATCAGTCCTGATTCAAGACGAATCGGGCCAGGAGGATTGTTTGTCGCGTATTCAGGCGTGAGCGTGGACGCGCATCAGTTTATTCCCCAGGCTGTGGCCGCCGGAGCTCGCGCCGTGGTGGGAGAAAACCCCATAACCGATCTCGCCGTCCCCTATTTGCGCGTTACTGACGCCCGGCGAGCTTTAGGTGTATTGGCGGCCGCCTGGCATGGCTTTCCGAGCCAACGCATGGGCGTCATTGGCGTGACAGGCACCGATGGTAAAACGACAACCAGCAACCTGATCCATAGTATTTTCACCGCGGCAGGTTTGCGCACAAGCGTCCTTACCACTGTCAACGCCCGCATCGGCGATCAAGAGCAGGATACAGGTTTACACACAACCACGCCCGATGCGCTGGACCTGCAACGTTATCTGCGACAAATGGCAGACACAGGTAGCGAGTGGGCTGTTTTGGAAACCACCTCGCACGGACTCAGCCAATGGCGGGTAGCGGGCACAGCTTACGATATTGCAGTGGTCACGAACATCACCCATGAGCACCTGGACGAACATGGCAATTATGAGGGATATCTTCGGGCCAAGGGCCGCTTGCTGGAAATCCTCAACCACACCCCCGCTAAACCCAACATTCCCAAAGCGACCGTGCTCAACGCGGACGATCGATCTTATCCACACCTTCGGGCATATCAAGCGCCCAACCTGGTAAGCTATGGCATCCATGAAGGGGAAGTTCGAGCCTTCGAAATCGAACATCGACCAACCGGACTCCGTTTCGTTGTCGAAGGGTTCGGACGCCGACTCTCCATCGAAACGCCGCTGATGGGGATGTTCAACGTCTACAACAGTCTGGCGGCCATTACCACCGCATTAATCGCCAACCTGGACTCCCACGCCATTGTACAAGGTTTGGCCCACCCGCCAGCCATTCCGGGTCGCATGGAGCACATCGATCGGGGACAGGACTTCACCGCTATCGTCGATTTCGCCCACACGCCTTTCGCCCTGGCAGCGGCGTTGCGCACAGCGCGCGAAATGACCACTGGACGAGTCATTGTCGTGTTCGGCTCTGCTGGCTTGCGGGATGTGAGGAAACGCCAAATGATGGGAGAAATTGCAGGGATGTTGGCGGATCTAACCATCATCACGGCGGAAGACCCTCGCACCGAAGACTTGAACCATATCATGACCGCCAGCGCCCAGGCGTGCAAAGCAGCGGGCGGGAAATTTCTCATGGTGGCGGATCGCTACCGGGCCATCCAACGAGCCCTGAGCGAAGCTCAACCCGGCGACGTGGTCATGGTTTGCGGCAAAGGTCACGAACAATCGATGTGTTTTGGCGAAACAGAATATCCCTGGGATGATCGGCAAGCGCTAAGACATGCGCTAGATGTGCATTTGGGCACGCGGAAAGATGCACCTCCATTCATCCTTCCCACCTATTATTCTTCCGATTAATCAGCAATAAACCCACTTTAAACAAAAGTTACAAAAAAGAATCTATCCTACAAACGAAGATTTTTACATCATGGTTTTTTTGGGTATATTAAAAATGGTAGTGGTTATTTTTGACTGATGTTTGCATGCCGTTGCTATGGCGCGATCTCAATGTCAGTAGATCACGATTGCGAGAGTATGTGTCCAGCCGGATTCGCAATCCGGCGGGTTTGACGCTCGAATCACCGCCGGATCACGGATCCGGCTCTGCGCATCATGGTAAATCGTGATCTACTGAATGTATTTGACGATAGACGATGGATGATGGAGAGCGAAAATCGCTGATTTGATGGCGTGAATCGTCCTTCGTCCCTGGTCCATCGTCCCTGAGTGTAAAGAGGAGCCACTCGCTCCCGGTGTCGTCGGTCAGATTCGGACCACTACTGAGAATAGAAACTGAATGCTGAATGCCGTGCGCTAACTTCTTCGCATCGCCACACTTTGAGCCAGACCGATGAAAAGCATCAGAGAAAGCATGGCGTTGCCGCCATAGCTCACAAAGGGCAAAGGCAGGCCTGTCACAGGCACCAGGCCCATGTTCATCCCCA
>CAZYSY010000053.1:0-10279 GCA_964650295.1 uncultured Caldilineales bacterium
GAGCCCGAAGATGGTCTTTTGCGATGCTCGGTGTTGCCAGGTGTGTCTGAAGTTTGCCGCAGGTTGTCCCGCACACTGCGCCCGACAGGTGGACTGAGGAGGTGGACTGGGGCCTCGGGCCATAGTGGAGGTGGACTGGCCCCGGTGGACTGGGGATTTTGGAGTTGGGGAATACTCCCGAAAAGCCCCCAAACTTGGATGACCAGCGAATCGAGGGAATAATCAAAAATTCCCAGCGGATTCCAGCTCAATTTCTGGACGGAACAGCGGGAGCCAAATGTAGCCTTGAGCGTCAGGTTAGCAGACTGGATCAATCCCTCTGAACCAATACTCGAACCGTAATTTACGATACTCAGAGGCTCGCCAGCCAGCTTGAGAAAATGGCAACCGACTTCAAGAATATGTCATTGACTATTCTCCCTTGAACTGCCGAAGCAACTCACCGAATTCACCTGGATCTTCCTTTGCAAATCGAAGATAACTAGCATGAAGAACATAATTGTAGTCTTTGCCGATTCGTTTGGTTCTTTCCTTGCCCATTTCACCGAGTTCTGTCTCAAGACCAACTCGCTTTGGGTTAATCCTAAGCCGAAGCATAATACGCCGCGCACCTGATAGCGCTTCGCGAATGCTGCCAGTCACCTGATCCGTGCGACTACGCCACCGATCTTCCAACCGGAAGGTTTTATCCAAGTTATCCACCCGCCGAGAACGTGAGCCATCAGAGTCGAGAATGCGGAATTGGAGCACGCCTTCATCTGTTCGGTATGCCTGAACGTCAATGAAATCCAACGCTGGCCGATAATATGGAATAAAAATGTTTACAAGAGGTGCATCATCCGCCTCATCAATAGGATCGCGGGTTCCTTTGAAGGAACTATTGCACTCCTTACATATTGGTACGAGGTTGGCCGGATGCACCGAGAGGAAGGAATAAGCCGCTTTGGGTAGATAATGATCGACATCGGAATAATTCTTGTCATCAATACTGTCTGGCCGTTGTCCATCGCAGGCAGGGCAGACATTCAAATCGGAATTGGCAGCCCAAAATTCCTGTACAAATGCATCCCGATCGAATTTCATCGGGTTGTTGTGAATCTGTTCAGGGAAGCCCCTCGCGAGCAACTGTTCATAGAATGCAATCATCAAGGGCTTCAACGCATTTTTAGTCGCATCATCGAGAACGGTTTGATAGCTAAATTGAAAACCGGGATCAGCAATGTGGTCAGGGAATGCGATGTCATGATCAAAAGCATCGAGGATGGTCTGGCCAACCCCCGGATTCTTCTGCACAAACTCGATGAGTGCTTTCAGTGCCCGGTGCAAATCATTCGGATTACCCTTGTTGTCACCACGCTGCACATGTAGTTGTTTCCAAAACCAATCAGCGGCAGCCCCGAATTCATTCTCAATCTGGTCTTTAGTAAGCGAATGTGAGGTCGATGGATTGCAGGCAAAAGCCAGCACTTCTCGCTGAAATGCCAAAATATGCTTAAAAATATCCTGCCAGACTGCGTCAGGCGGATTGATTCGATGCAGCATTGTTATCTCTATTCTGCAAGGCGCGCAGACGACGGCGAAACTCGAATTGGTAGGCGCCAGGGCCGAGGCGATTTTCTAAAGCAGCCAACGCTTCAGTAGCAGTAATTGTCCGCTTTTCAGTCATGTTCTGAGTAAAACTGCGAACACTCTGCAACATTCGAATGAGCCGATCTTCACTCTCGTATTGATGAGGAAGTTGCTGGACATACTGCCAAAGTTTCCTGAAGTCTTCTAGGTTTGGCCATTCAGCCGGATCGCGTCCTGAAGACCATACAGCCTCTACCTTCTCTGGATAAGCCGCCACCATAAGCACCATGTCGAGGAACTCCGTCGCCCGTTGCCCCACCACTTCCTTCGCCTCGAAAACGCCCCACATGATCTCACTTGGCGATGCTCCGAAGGTCTGCATCGGCGTCCGCACCACGGCGATAGATCCTGTCTCTGGCGAACGACGCAGCAGGGTGATTTCTGTATCGAAAACGTCGGTCAGGCCAATGCTCGAATGGGTGGAGATGATCACATCACTGGCGTTGTCTCGTAAACTATCATCTATGATATCCACGATCTCTCGTTTCCAGACATCGTTGAAATGGGTTTCCGGTTCATCGAGGATCATCAATGTGTCATCCTCGCCCGCAAGCAAATGAAACAACGCCATACGTCCAAGATACATACGCTCGCCGTCGCTCAACCAATCGTAGCGCAAACAAACGCCGGCCTGTTCTTTGTCGATCAGTTGACCAGGTTCAATGCGATTCATCCGCACGATCATGTCAACGTCAGCCAATAGGCCGATATCCTGTAGATCTCGTAGCCTGCTGAACACGTCGAAGGCGGTTCCTTTCTCTCCGCCCAGGATCTCAAACAAGGTCTCAGCAGAAAGACGATCGGGATCACCAGGGTCTGGACGAAACAGATCAAAGCACAGTAACCGTTCCTGGCTGGGTTCAGGTTGATGGATTACCTGGGCCGCCAGCTTGAAGAGTTCGGCAAGTATGCCCCAATAGGGTTTTAATTCGGGTCTCTGATACATTGCTGGGTCTAGCTTGACGCGTAGAACCATACTCTCCGGCCAGAGCCAATCAACGGTATTCAGCAGACCACGCAGGCCTGACATGCGTTTCCCCTCCGCCCGGGCCCTCTCCATTGCGACAATCAGTTCCTCCTGCGTGTACTGTTCGCTGAACTCTTTGACAACCTGTCCCAATGTCACAGCGCCCACAGCCAGGGGAAGGGTCTCATCGGTAGTAAGCTGTCCAATAGAGGGTAACGAACTCTCCGTCTGTGCTTGTTGCCTCTGTCGTTCTAAGCTTACCGCCCTTTCTTCATCCCCCATTCGTCGGATATGTTCGATCTCTTGTTCCAAACCCCATTGTGGCGGACGTTCTTCGTCATCCTCCGTGCCAGAGGATAGAGGCGGGAGGAGAGAGGCGTCTTCGACGCCAGGCGGCGGATCGAAGATTGTCTCCCAGCTTTGCGTTGCGCCGGAGGTGTAGGTGAGGAGCACGTTGGGGATGTAAGCGCCGACAGCGCCGATGCCTGGCATATCACCGTCCTCAAATTGGGAACGGATACCAAATCGCATCTTCTTCCAGTTTATGGCCAAATCTTCCCACTCATCTTTTGATGCATCTGGCAACACAGAGGCAAACTCAACCAATGCCGCCCCCTCCCTGCCATCCGGCGGCACGTGCAGCAAAATGGTCCGACGTTGTTGATCCCTTCCCAAATCATAAGCCAGCGTGACCGGGAAAGGAGGCAGGGTTCTTCGCTCCAGGCTGAGATAAATTTCGGCTAGAGCCTGCAAAAGGCGGGTTTTTCCGGTGCCATTCACACCGGTGACAAAACGTATCGCACAATCTCGTTGCAGCACAGGCTCATGCTGAAAGACAATCTGAATATCCTGCAACGGCGGTGCGTCACGCAGATGAAAATAACGCAGTCTCACGATGCCAGCTCCTTCAGCATTGCCAAATCTTCGCTGCGACTGTCACGATTGTCATCCTTATCCGTCACCATTTTTCGATACGCCTGCACATAAACGGTGTGATCGCCGGTCGGTTGGGTGGGCACTGACACCGCCTGGATGAGACCGGAAACGGCCAGCAGTTCCAGATCCTGCGCTAACATTTTGCCGTTGACTGTGGTGTCCTCCGCGAGTGTTTCGACCGTAACGTATCCTTCAGCCGAGCGCACGGCCAGATAGGTGAGGTACTGGCTGTCGCTTAGCGCCCGGAGAATAGCATAACGAGGATGACTGACATCGGGCCGTCGCAGTAAAATGGCGGCGAGTTGGGCTATATCTTGCGCCCATTTCAGGGCCACAGTTGAAACAGTTTTTTGCGCCACCTGCCGCAGGGGCTGCAAAGTGGCCGCCAGTGAGCGTAGTTGATCTTCTCTCAGCTTTTGCATAGATCTCGTGACAACACCATCTACAAATGCAGCATTTTGCGCGGCGGCCTCCTCTAATTTTTTGCTGAGTTCAGCAACAGGCCCCTGCTGTAAACTCTCAGCCAATGCGGTTGGTGAACCCGCGCTGGCTGTCAGTTGGGTTGCGGCCGAAACGATAACTTCTTGCACATCCTTTTCAAACGCATCCCGCCCCTCCTCGGTGGAGAGATCCAGTTTGTCTGGCGCACCTAGTCGAGTCTCTATCCCCAACAACCGATCCCGCTCCGCCGCGGCCTTGGCCAGTTCCTTCGCGTGCACCTCCCGCCAGACTGCGGTCAGTTCGCCGGTGAAGGCGCGGACAAGAAGGGAAGCAAATAATATATTCAAAGTCTTGTTGGAGTCACTTTGCTTCTGCCGAAGAATGTCAGTGGCTCGTATAGTTTCTCCAAATTTAACTCTCCGGTCTTTTGGTGGCCAAAGGACATCAAAGGAATTGATATCTCCCTGGGATATTTTCTTCATGCTCCCGCTTGTACCTCTCGCTAACTTGCGAATTGTATATTTCATAAAGTCGCTTCGCAAGAAACCCTCTAGGTATGGTGCATCCACAGGATCTTTTAACCGAATCCTAATCATAAGATCAGGATAAATCACAGGATCAGGTTCACCTTGATATCGCCCAACTCTCCCAACTAACTCTAATGTATTGCTTCTACTAATGAGAATATCATCTACTTCAAGATCATCTCCCTTTCCCGAATATTCTTCAACGGGGTAATACTTAACAGCGCTACTGTCCATCGTTGCATCCGTAAGCGCTGACAGTGTAAACACAGGTGTACCTGTATTGATATTACTGCCTGCGGGCGAATAGCCACTTGATAACGGCACTTTCAGCAAACTTTTGAGTTTCTTGGTTGACGAAAATTGTGTAGTGGGTCTGCCATCACCAAAAAAATGATAAAAAGCTGAACCGTACAATTTGTCCAGTATTGACAGCGTATTTCGCCGCAGTTGCCGCAACTCGTCCGCCTTGCGCAGGATGGCGACGATGCGCCGCTGCTCGGGCAGAGGCGGGAGCGGGATCCGAATCCTATCTACAAAGCTCTGGTTTATTCCTCCGATTGCCGCTCCTTGGAAACTGCGTTGAACCTGCTTCTGGCCCCATTCTGAATACAAAAACCAAAACAGGTACTCAGGATCGATGAGGTCCTCGTTTGGGCGCAATCGATATAGATGTTCATTAATGACGGCTTCAGCATACGGGAAATCATCACGCACAAACGCTACTTTTCCTGTCGTAGCGCCGTCCTTGACAATCAAAATGTCGTTGAGCTGAATGATACCTCGCGTCATCTTCTGATAAAACGCAAGGGGGACATAGCGTACATTGTCAAATATAAACCCGCCGTCAACGGTAAGATGTTCACCTCCCAGACTGGGGATCCCTTCCTCGACTTGCCCGACGCCTCCTGTAGGACGAGTTCCATTTTCTAGAATGATCAGATGAGCCCCTAGGACTTCAAGTGGATAAACAGTCAAATCCTGCAAGTTCATTCTATCCCCTCCATCATCGCCAGTAACTCCTCCAGCCCCCTCTGAATCTGTCCCTCTATCTCCTGCAACTCGCCAATGATCTGGGCAGGCGGGTCATAGTCCACCGCTTCCAGGATGAAAGGCTTATAACGCCCGGCGCTGAGGTTGAGGTCATTCGCTTCGATGCAGTCGGGGTCCAACAGATGACGGAACTTCTTTTTTACCATCCCATCCGGCTCGTAGATATTCAACTCCGTGCGCAAATATTCCAGATATTCGGGGCGTACGTTGCCTTGTTCGTCGTGGCTACCTTCTAAAATGGTTTCTCCGTCTTCATTCGTCAACACCCACTTGTCGTCCCGGGCATACGCACGCACCTGAGCCGTCCAGCTTTTGCTGGCGTCGAGGGCGTCATGCTCAACAAAAACATCTTGCGTGCGCAACTTGACATCATAGCCATCAAGTTTCGCAAACTCCCGAACGATGGCATTGACTTGCTCCTGCCAGGTAACGTCAACGGATGGGACGTCCTCCAATTTATTTTCGTCGTTTTCGCCTTCTTCGACAGAGCCATCCACCAATTGCTCTTCTTCATCTTGCGGCGTGACCTGGAGGGCGATCTCCTCAACGAGTGCATCGATCAACTGAGACGTCTTATCCCGTATAGCATCAAGGATCGGACGCAGCGCTTTCTCGGCAAACTGATCCGAATAGTCATCTGTTTCTAAGAATTGCTTTCTTGCGTTATTGAAAAACCCATTGAGCGCGCGCAGACGCTGTTCGAACACCTTTCGGGCGGCGGATTGCTTTTGCCTTGATTTGCCTTCATAAGCTGCCTTGGCATCAGCAAAGCCTGCTTCGATGTAAGACTTGTACAGGTCCTCAATCTTGGGAGTCTGGGTATCCACAATGACTTTGGTGGCTGCTTGAGGATCGGCTGGGAGACCAGGAAATCGTTCGTCGATTCCTAAAATTTGATCTTTCTCGCGAACAAGGTCCGGAAAAATGCGTAAGTAATCTTCATCGATTTGTCGCCAGCGCACATCATAAAATTGCGGCTGATAATAGTCCGTGCTATCGACAATTCGTTCTGGCCACTTCGCCAACATATCCCAAATATCGTTTGGCTCGGGACGCTCGCGTCTTTTGGCGTCCAGCGTATAGCCATCCGCTTCGATTTCATAGAACCAGACGCTTTTCGTTCGGGGTTCTACGCCCGAAGGCATCTCATCGTATTTCTGAAATACCACGATCGAAGTCTTGACACCCGTATACGGCTGAAAGACTCCTCCAGGCAATGAGATCACAGCTTCCAAATTGTTCTCAAACAGAAGTTGACGTCGTAGCTCGCGATGGGCGTAAGTTGAACCAAATAGAACCCCCTCAGGAACGATCACGGCGGTGCGTCCACCGATTCTCAACAAATCGAGCATGAGCCAAACAAAAAGCAATTCGCTTTTATTGGTGATCGGCTCGCTGGTTTTCCTCGGGTTTCTGGGGAAACGGGTCTCGTGCAAGTCAGATTTGTCGACGGTGCCAGTGAATGGAGGATTGGCCAATACAAAGTGATAGGCATTGCTTTCGCTATCCGGCAAAGATTTTCCCAAGCTATCACGACGTACAATATGGGGGTCTTCGATCCCGTGGAGGATCATATTCATCCACCCAATACGCACCATGGTGCGATCGTTGTCGTAACCTGTGAAATAGTGTCTGCTGAAATATTTTTCGTCATCCTTGGTTGTAAGCTCTGCGCCATCGATACGGTGGGGCGTGCCATCCCATTCCAGAATGACATTTTCAGGCGCTGTATGCCTTTTGCGAAGATGTAGAATGCTGTTGATGAGAAAACCGCCGGTGCCAGCTGCCGGATCCACAATCCGCTTTCCAATGTCCGGATTGAGAAGTTCGATCATCATGCGAATGATATGCCGTGGCGTGCGAAACTGACCATTTTTCCCCGATGTTTGAATCTCACTTAGCAGATATTCGAAAATGTCACCCATGAGATCGGCGTTGGCGCCAGGTAGATTCTCGGCCTGAAAGAGGGAGTCAATACGGCTGACTGCTTCTTTGAGGGCGGCGCCTTTTTCCCGCGGAAACTGGAAGTAGGCGTCATCCATCTGACCGCCGATTGATTCATAGGATCTTTTGGTATTGCCTGTTTCAATCAGTATCTTATCGATTTCCCGCAACCAGGGGAATACAAATCTGCTGATATGTTCGTAGTCTGGATTTTGGCGAATATAGGACCAACGGCAGGTGTTGTGCCCCACACAGTGATCATCGGAATTGGCATCTGGAGGCAAAGACGCCGCTCCACCTTTGCCATCATCCTTGTGGTGTTCCAGATCGCAACTTTTGCGAGGGGCGTAAATAGAACGCAATCCGCGCTCCTGTCTCTCTCGATCAAGCGTTTCAAGCTGTTTGAGAAAGAGAAGGTACGTAATCTGTTCTATTGAAACAAGCGGATTCGTCATTCCGCTGGACCAAAAAAGCGTCCAAAGCTGAAACACTTGATTGCGCAATTTCGGTGAAAGCATATCAAAGTTCCTTGTCTGAGGAGAGAGAAATAGCGATCATGCAGCCATGCGATTGGCAAAATCCAATAGCTCGGTTAGCTCTGTATCTGAAAAAAGTTGGTGAGCGTCGCCAATACGGATAAACGGCACTCTCTGCAGATCGGCTGCTGTAATCCGGGTTTGACGCAATACGGCCGAACGGATAGCCCGAATAAAACGGATCTGTGTGGCCGTGTATTGAGGATGATCGATAATGAAGCGGTCGAAGGCCTCCTTGATCTGCTCCTCTCGGCTGGGCAGGCGGCTAAGTCCCAGAACATAGCGAGTGAAGTCGATCAGGTCTGCATCCGGTTGTTGGTAGACTTCCTGCAACACCTGCTCACTGATATACAGGTCGGGCCGGTTGAGCGCGCTGGCCAGGGCCTGTACATCGGCTTCTTCGATGGCTTCGCCCAGGCGGAGTTTCTGCAGAGTGGGGTGGTTCCGGGCCAGGTTTTTGATGGCCGCCTCCACCTGTTCCCGATAGGTGTCGGCGAACGCTCCCTCGCCGCTGGGACCATAGATAATCCAACGCCGCCGGGCGATCTCGTCGGGGAGATTCAGTTCGATCATCTCCGGGCGACGCCGGTCCCGGTAGCGCATGAGCGGAGCCAGGGATCCCTCCATGTCCATGATGCGCTCGTAGTCCAGGTGCGCCCAGAAACCGGGCGACTGCACCCAGGCCAGCTTTTCGGCCTGGGCTTGCACGGCTTGCAAGGCCATGGACAACAGGGCCAGGTCCTCCAGGATATGTTCCTGCAAACGCGTCACCTCCTCGCCCTGCCCTGCCAGATGGGCCACGGCCAGTCGCTCGCAGCGGGCCTCGAAGGTCATCACCTGTAGATTCACGTCCGGCAGAAAACGCAACAGGGGGGCGATCTGCTGGCTGAGCTGTTCCGTCTGAGAGAGGTCCAGACTACCCCAGGCGTCCGCGTCCTGCAAACGGCGTAACTCCTCCAAATGGGGTCTGACGTTGATGTTGTCGGATGGCAATTGGGCCAGCATCTCCTGCAGTTGGGCCACAGCCTGGGCGAGAATGGCCTGTTCCATTTCCACACGATCTGAAAGGCGGTGAAGGTCTTGCCCGTGCCCGTGGCCATGGTCAACAAAATACGCTTCTGGCCCCGCATCATCCGTAACAGCACCTCTTTGATGGCCGTCTCCTGGAAATAGCGGGGCGTCTTGCCGCGGGTGGCTTCCGGCGGTGCGTAGGGATGCAGCAACGGGTTCTGACGCCGCAGCCGGTCCCTGTCCACGCTGTACCGGGGCCGGATTTCACCCAAGGCCAGGATGCCTTCGGGCTCCTCCACGCCCATGTTCATCCGCCATCGCTCCCAGAGCTCTTCCGGGCCTGGGAATGCCTCGATGGTGCGGGTGGTTTCGGTAAACGCATCCCATTCAATGATCTCATGGCCGTTGGTGGCGTAGGCAAAGGCCAGGCCCAGATCGCGGGCGTACTCGATGGCCTGCTGCAAGCCGCTGACCGCGGGTTTGTCCTCGGCTTTCGCCTCCACCACGGCGATGGGGAAGCTCTCGGTGTAGCGCAGCAGATAATCCACCCGTTTGGGCTTCTCCCGTTCCGCCCGTTCCCCGCGCAGCACCACTTTGCCTGCGGTGTAGGCCCAATCCGGGCGATAGTAATGCTCTCGCGTCACCTTGCTGCGCGTCCACCCCGCCCGGTTCAATGCAGGATCGATCAACACCGCTCGGGTGTCCGCCTCAGTCATGCCCATGATGCCTGGCAGCCTTTCGGTTGGATGGTCAACAAAACCTTCATGATGCCTGCAATCATACCAATCCCCCGCGCGTAATGTCAAAGAAAATGCCCACTGTCCCGTTTGTCTCAAAAAAACATACCGTTTCCCTTCCTTTTATTTTGTCCGGCCCGCCTGCATGGCCTGGACCTTCGGGCCATAGTGGCGGCGGATTGGCCTCGGTGGACTGGTAGTTTTTTTACAAGACAGAACATATGTTTGCTATCTGTAACATAATTTGATACACTACCCTCACGGCCCGCATCAGCGGCCGAGCGAAAGACCAGGCGCAATGGCGCGTCCTGGTCTTTTTTGATCTCACGCAAAGTCGCGAAGGCCGCAAAGAGAAAACCCGAATATCCCCTCTCCATCTGCGCAGATCAGTTTTTTGCGCCATCCGCATTCCCCCAAAATCCAGAGCTATGAACACCAACACCCTCACATACCGCCAGTGGCAGGTGTTGCAGGCGGTCATCGACGCCCCCAACCTCTCCC
>CAZYSY010000054.1:0-3597 GCA_964650295.1 uncultured Caldilineales bacterium
AGTAGTGTAAAGTTGTTTCTGTAAAATTGGTCAAAGGCAGGCCAGAGGGTATCCTGTAAGTCACGACAAGATACAGGAGGAAACCCCCATGACCTGCCAAGAGCATTGTACCTTATCAAATGAGATCGTGGAAGGCATCATCAACCAGGGGATGGACTACATTCCGGAGATGATCCGCATTCTGATCAACCTGGCCATGCAAATGGAACGTCAGGCCTACCTGCAAGCCGGTCCGTACGAGCGCACGCCGGAGCGGAGGGATTACGCCAACGGTTACAAGCCAAAGACGGTAAACACCCGCCTGGGGCCCATCACCTTTGACGTGCCTCAGGTGCGGAAAGGGGATTTCTATCCCAACGCATTGGAGAAAGGCGCCCGCAGTGAACGGGCGTTGAAACTGGCGCTGGCGGAGATGTATGTGCAGGGCGTTTCCACCCGCAAGGTGGCGGCCATCACCGAAGAGCTGTGTGGCGTGCAGGTTTCCTCGACGCAGGTGAGCCAGGCTGCGGCGGAGTTGGATGCGCTGCTGGAGGCATGGCGGAACCGTGCTTTGGGCCGGTATCGATATCTGTATCTGGACGCTCGGTATGAGAAGGTGCGTCAGGATGGTCAGGTGCGAGATGCAGCGGTATTGATCGCTACGGGCGTAGATGAGGCGGGGAAACGGGAGGTTTTGGGCGTCTCCGTGGCGTTAAGTGAGGCTGAAGTGCATTGGCGCAGTTTTCTGCAAAGCCTGACAAAACGAGGACTCCACGGCGTGGAACTCATCATCAGCGACGATCATGCCGGACTGAAGCAAGCTCGAAAAGCGGTGTTTGGGGGCATCCCCTGGCAGCGCTGCCAGTTCCACTTGCAGCAAAATGCGCAGGCTTACATCCCCCGCAAGGAGATGAAAAAGGAGGTGGCTGCTGACATCAAAGCCATCTTCGATGCGCCCAATCGCCAGGAGGCGGAGCGCTTGTTGGCGCTGACGGTAGAGAAATATCAGGAGAAAGCCTCCCGGCTGGCCCGGTGGATGGAAGAGAACTTGCCTGAAGGCCTGACCGTGTTCGCTTTCCCGGCGGAACATCGTCGCAGAATTCGCACCACCAATATGCTGGAACGGCTCCATCGGGAAATTCGACGCCGCACCAGGGTCGTCTCCATTTTCCCCAATGAAGCCTCTTGTCTGCGTCTGATTTCGGCGCTCCTCATGGAAATCAGCGAGGAATGGCTCACAGGTCGCACCTATCTCTCTTTTGCGTAACAGTCTCGACAACCTCTGTGACGCCATCGGCGGCAGACTGAGCCTTGGCTGCCATTGCAGAGTCGCGGGCGGAAGCGCTGCCCCTGTCAAGGGGCGGCGTAGCCGCCTTGCTGTAGCCCTTGACAGGGGTGAGCTTTCGCTCATCCTCTCGCAGGGCTGCCAAGGCGATGCTGCGTAACCATTCTCTTTTACAGGATACTCACATTTTACAGAAACTTATTTGCACTATCCCAAATTTTATAGAAGATTATTATTATAAAGGTGAGTATCCAAATAACCCACATATACATGAAATGATAAGCGCGCTAGGTAGATTTTCGTCTAATAATGGAGTTAATTAATGCGCTTAAACCACTGCCTCTGGCAGTGGACTGAGTAGAGGTTCTACCGGAGTATTGAACAAAGCGAGTATCATGTATCAGCCTAGAAGGTGCGAAACTAATAGGAGACACATGATGACTCGCCAATTCAAGAAGTTATCGCATTCGGTGTATGAATGCAAATATCACGTAGTATTTTGCCCGAAGTATCGGTACAAGATACTGGAAGAAGAAGTTCGGACGTACGTAATCCAGCAAGCATATCGGTTATGCAATCAGAAAGAAGGCGTAGAAATACTGGAGATCAATGTGCAGCCGGATCACGTACACCTCGTGCTGGAGATACCGCCGAAGTATGAGGTATCGAAAATCATAGGCTTTCTGAAAGGGAAGCTGGCGTTGCGGATGTTCGATCGGTTTCCGAAGTTGCGCAAGCGATACTGGGGTCAGCATGTCTGGTCACGAGGGTATTGCGTGAGCACAGTAGGATTGGATGAAGAGCGGATCCGCAAGTACGTGAAGTGGCAGCAGAAGAAGGAACAAGAAGCCATACAACGTCGATTGATCGACTAGGGCACCACAGCACCTTCTAGGTGCCCTGAATCAAGCCACCTGCTCTGCCGGTGGTTGGTTGACTACACAGAATTTCGTCAATTATTTACTTATAGGTAAATTACTTTTTACCTATTAACCAAAGCGTTGGCATTTGCATTGCTGTCTATGTTTGTTTTATAGTAAAGCTGTGAGAAAAAAATTAAATCTTTGGTGGCTGGCTGGCGCGTTTGTGGCTCTTTCTTTTTGTGGCTTTCTCTTTTTGACTGAAAAAAATAACCCAACCTCAAACTATCCCATCCTGGCCCAGCTTCACCCGACTAACACGCCCACCCCACCCCCACGCTGGACTCCACTCCGCAGCAAGACAATAATGGAGGCTGGAAAGCATCAGGATGTCAGCACGGATGCTCCCTCAGGGCATTTTTAGTCGCCATGGCCCGCCGGGCTCCCAACCAGCATCGAACATCCCATCCTTCCGTACCGCTTGCAAAGGCGGCTCCAGAAAATCGCGCAGCAGAGGGATGAGTTCGGACCACGGTGGGGCATCGAGCTCATCACGGGTGATGAACGTGCGCCATTGCTTCCGCTTCTCCTCATCTGCCGCAAATGCCGATGACAGGGGCAGGATGGACTCGGGAACAGACATGCCTTTCGCGGCAAAGGTGTTCCGCAGAGCGGCCGTCAACCGCAGGCCATCAAAGGCGAAACGCTGCGAGAGCACCCAGAGGTCGTAAAAATCCTTCATGCGGCTGTTCTTGAGCCCCTTGTCGATCATGGCGTGGGTCTTCTCGGCGATGGTGACTTCCTGCGGATACGCCTTCAGACGCGGGGCGGGAAACGCATCCAGCAAGGTGGGGAACTCGATGGTCTCCGGGCCGGGCGTCACCACATCCCCCGCACCCACATCCACCTGCACCGGAATGCGCCCCTTGCCCAGATAGGCGATGATCTGGACGCGGTAACCATGCTGCGTCTGGCCTTCCTGAATGGGCGTCACCCGGATGCTGCCTGCATCAAAGCGCAGGCCGTCGTCCACAACCGACGTCTGGCAGATGTCATAAAACGCCTGCGTCATCGCTGTTACATCCTCTATGCCATACCCCAGCAGGTCGATGTCCCGCGTGGGGCGATGCGTGGTCCCTTCCCAATAGATGAACAGAAACGCGCCCTTGAGCACGAGCCGATCTGCATAAGGCGATTGGCTGATGCGGTAGAGCAATCGTTCGTTAGCGTAACGCACCAGCAGCAGGTTGAAATCCCAGCCCCTGGCGCGGCTGAGATTGAGCAATTGTTGTTTGACCGATGCCGGGAGATTGCGAGCCATTACACCCCCATACCCACCAGGTAGGGCCGCATCACCCTGTCCACCCGATCGATTTTGGCGTAGCGCCACAGGGCTTCCATGTCACCGCCCTGACGCTCGAAATCCCGATAGGCTTCCAGGGCCACATCCAGTCCCACCCGATTGCGAAACTT
>CAZYSY010000055.1:0-9340 GCA_964650295.1 uncultured Caldilineales bacterium
GCTGGTGGGCGTAACGGGCGCGGCCGCGGGCCTGGCCCGCACCGGCAGCATCGTGCTGCACGCCGACCGCCAGCACGGACGGCTGGCCTCCCTCATCCCCGACATCCACATCGCACTGCTGCGCCAAAGCGACATCTACGCGGATATCGCGGCCTGGATCGCCACGGATGAGGCCGCCCAGAAGATCGCGACCAGCAGCAACACCGTCATCATCACCGGACCCAGCCGCACCGCGGATATCGCCCAAACCTTGACTCTGGGCGCGCACGGGCCGCGAGAATTGCATGTTATTTTGCTAGACGCATAAAAACCGAAGCCCGGAAGCCGGAAATCAGGTGGATTCCAGCTCCCGGGCATGGTTGGATGCGTTTCCCGTGGAAGTTCGGCGCCCCTTACCAGAGGGGACTAAGGTTTGGAGACTGAGATAATCTTGCGCAACTCGTTATCGTTCTCGTTGCTTTCGGGAATCTCATTCTCGGTGTCAACGCGTGCCATGGTCTCAAGTTGGCCATACCAGCTGGAATAGATGTAGTTGCAGGTGAGCACGCGTCCTCCGTGGGCGTTCATGCCGTTGATGTGCCAGCTGCAATGAGGTCCGCCGACAAAATCGACTCCGGCCCACCATCTCACCCAGAAGGTTCCATTGGCTCGGGCGGAGCCGTGGTTGTAGACCTGAACCTTGACCTGTGTTTGCTGCCCCTGCACCGGCGGGTACGGATCAAATTGGATCCAATCCACCTTGAGGTTGGGTTGGGCTGGTTCAGGTGTGGGTGTGGGGGTGGGTTTGAGCACCGTAATGGACATGCGCGTTTCGTTGTTGCTCTCATCACTCTCATCGATGGTGTTTCCAACGTCGGCGCGAGCCATGGTTTGGAGGCTGGCATACCAGCTGTTGTAGCCGCTGTACGTGCAATGAAGCACTTTGCCCCCTCGCCCTGAAAGATTGGAGACCGTCCAGGTGCAATGCGGCCCATCGGCGAAGTTGGTTCCGGCCCACCACTCTACAGTGAAATCGCCAACTGCCTGCCCAAAACCGTGATTGTACACCTGTAATTCTACATTCACAGGCTGCCCTTGTATGGGCTGTTCGGGGTGAAGTCGGATCCAGTCGATTTGCAAATCAGCTTTGGGTGGGATTGGTGTGTCGGTGGGCGGGATAGGCGTATCGGTGGGTGGAATGGGCGTGTCGGTGGGTGGAATGGGCGTATCGGTGGGGGCCACCGGCGTATCGGTGGGGGCCACCGGCGTATCGGTGGGCGGAACGGGCGTGTCGGTGGCTCCGCCGGCGGGCGTGTTCGTGGGCGCGGCATTTGGCGTCTGTCCGGTTTGCGCCTGAACGGTCAGCGCCACGGCAGTTTCGATGGCTCCTTGCTCTGGCGTTGTCTCCGATGCCCCTCCGGGCGGGCCTAAATTAACGGTGCAGCCAGCCATCAACACAATGAAAATTATTATGGTGGTCAGCGGCATCATGAGATTCCTGGGATGTGTATTCATTTGTACAGCCTCCTCTAGAAAAACAATAGGGTGCGAAACAAGACGTTGGATCTAAAACCAGTGTACATCAAGATAAACGTGTTTTCAAGCATTTTTCCGGTTGGAACAATATGATTTTGAGATGTTCGGGCCGAGAGGAGGTTATTTGGCTACAAAAGAAAAAGCGCGGGAGTCGAAACTCTCGCGCTTCATGCAGTTGAGCTGGTAACGGTTGCTGTCCGTCGGACAAGCGACCGCTTCCGGACATCGGCTCTACAGAGGAACGACGTCGCTGGCCTGCAAGCCTTTGGGGCCGCTCTCGACGGTGAATTCGACGCGCTGGCCCTCATCCAGGGTGCGGAAACCGTCAGTCTGGATAGCGGAGAAGTGGACGAAGACATCTTCGCCGCCATCGCGGGCGATGAAACCGTAGCCTTTGCTGGCGTTGAACCATTTGACGGTGCCTTGTACTCGTTCGGACATGGTGTTACTTTTACTCCTGTAAAAAAGAAACATGAATGAATTGTTGCCGTAGGTGAAAAACGGTTCAATAAAAAAACAGCCGCCGTGACTTCCGGCGACTGCTGATTGTACAGATTCGCTTTTCGTCCTACAAAGTACACTCTAACAGCTTTCGAGCGTTCTGTCAAATCGGCGTCCTCATCAGGGGGGCGTTTCAAAATTGGGGCAGACATTGCAAAACCCGCGGGATTGCGAATCCGGCTCCGAAGCGGGGCTCCCCAGGGCGGATTCGTAATCCGCCCGGCCCAAAAATAAAAGCGCCCCCGAATTGATTCGGCCAGAAACGCGAAAAACGCCGTCATCATTTTATAACGCCCCTTCATCACCAATCACTACATCGGTCTGGTGGGCAAAGCCTGGTTATCAATCACAGCAGGCCCCACGTCCGGCGATGCGCACCCATACGGGCAGGGGCTTGCGGAAGTGTTCGACGATATGTCCGTGGTCGTAGCGAAAGTGCCACCAGGATGGCGCTGTGTTCTGGTAGATGGACGGACCGAAGATGTGAATGTTATCCACCACCTCAGGCGAGTTGAAAACCCACGTTTTTGGCTGCCAGTGCAATTCACCTTCGGTGGTGCGCCGAGGTTCACCGTTGGGGGCGGGGGCGGAGAAGATGTAGAGCCCGCCCGGGTGGGTTTCGTAGCCTTCCCAGGTGAGGATGCCGTGAAAGCGCAGGGTTTGGGGCCGGTAGCCGGTCTCCTCCCACACTTCTCGCAGACAGGAGTCCACCGGTGTTTCTCCGGGATCGATCTTGCCGCCAACGCCGTTCCAAAGGCCAAGATTGGGCGCTGCATTGCGCTTGAGCATCAATATCTTATCTCCGCGGGTGAGGAAGCAGAGGGTGTAGCGCATATCAGGAATGGCAGGATTTTTCATTGGTTTTTGTGTTGTTGGAGCAGAAGGCGCACCACATTTGGAAAAATTTGGGGGATTTCACATCGTTTCGTTTGTCGAAATGAAGTGGTGGGATTAGGCCACCAAACGCAGATTGGGGATCACATCCATCTCCAGGCCCGCACGCTCTCCCGCCACAAATCGATAATATCCGGCTGCGGCGATCATGGCTGCGTTGTCGGTGCAGAGATGGATGGGCGGAACCGAAACGGGCGTAGGCGCGCGTTCGCTCATGGTCTGGCGTAATGCTGCGTTGGCCGAGACGCCGCCGCACACGCAAATTTCACTGACGCCGGTTTCTTGCGCAGCCCGCACTGTTTTGTCGACCAGCGCCTCCACCAGCGCCTGCTGGAACGATGCGGCCAGATCTGCCACGGTCTGTGGGGGCAGGTGCTCGCCCGGGGTCAGTTTGCGGCTGGCCGACAGGGATTGCCCTTCGATGCGTTGCACTTCGCGCAGCACTGCGGTTTTAAGACCGCTGAAGCTGAAATCGTAAGGATTTTTGGTGCGGGCCTTGGGGAAGCGGAATGCTCGATCGTTGCCCTGCATGGCCGCTTGCTGGATGACTGGTCCGCCAGGGTAACCCAGACCCAGCACTCGGGCCACTTTGTCGAAGGCTTCGCCCGCGGCGTCATCGATGGTGCCGCCCAGCTTTCGATATTGTCCGTGCCCGCTCATCAAAATCAGCTCGGTGTGCCCGCCGCTGACGATGAGGACCAATACGGGAAAGGTTTTGTCGGGGTTATTGCCCTCGGCTTCGATCCAGTTGGAGTAGATGTGCCCCTCCAGGTGATTGACGCCTACCAGAGGCAGGTTGCGCGCCCAGGCCGCGCCTTTGGCCGCATTCATCCCTACCAGCAGCGAGCCAGCCAGGCCGGGCCCGCGGGTTACCGCCAGCGCGTCCAGGTCTTCCCAGTCTACGCCTGCATCGTCCAACGCCTGTTGCACCACAGGCATGATGGCCAGCACATGTTGTCGAGAAGCCATCTCGGGAAACACGCCGCCATATTGGCGATGCAATTCGATTTGCGATGCCACAACATTACTGAGCATGAATCGCCCGTTGCGCAGCACTGCGGCTGCGGTCTCATCGCAAGAGGTTTCAATACCGAGGATCAAGGTCATGGGCTCAACGCTCCCTCATCCTCTCGCACCATACGTAACTGCGTCAGTTCCAGTTGCACCCGTTCGCCGCTATCGGGCAATCGGCGAGCGCCAGCCAGGGCCTGTTGGTAATAGTGTTCCGCTTCCGCCAGATTTCCTTTTTGATAAAGATGGCGGGCCAGCGTTGCAGCGATGGCGGGATCTCCTGGCCGCTGCTTCAATTCCCTGCGCAGACGCTGCTCCTCTGCATCGCTGTGGTCTGGCGGAGAAAGGGAAACGCCCACATCCAGCGCTGCCAAATACCCGGGCAAATCAGCTGCATAGCGTACAATGGCCCGGTTGCGTGGCAGTAGGATGTCCGCTTCGCGGATGATGCGGGCGCTAAGTAACACCTCACCTCGCGATGGGGCTTCTACATGCAGGGTAAAAGTCGATTCCGCAGCAATCATCATGCTCAAATCGCGCACCTTGTCTCCCAGCTGGATGTGATCCA
Organism: uncultured Caldilineales bacterium; assembly: GCA_964650295.1. Lineage (GTDB taxonomy): Bacteria > Chloroflexota > Anaerolineae > J102 > J102 > M2005. The sequence goes on from CAZYSY010000055.1 coordinate 4,490, forward strand.
ATAGTAAGGGATAGGGGCAGAGATTATGAATTTCTAATTGGCCATGCTTCCAGCGCCAGCGCAGGGTGAATTCCTGTCCCGCACCTTTTTCAGGATTCAGCGATACTTGCACCTGTTGCGAGAGGGGCGTATGCGTCAAAAAGAGAAAATACCGGGAATAGGCCACCAACATCCCCTGGTGTCGATAGAGAATGTTGTTGGCAAAGTGTCGCACCACCACCTGTTTGCCCAGATTCTCATCTAACATGGCGTTGATGTTGTCTCCTGCATAGCCCACCAGCAGTTTGCGTTGGCTACGTGGGAGGGTGTGGAATGTCGCTTCGGGGAAGTCGCGGCCGCGCAGGTTCATCCATAGGGCCAGAATTCTTTCGGTAAGACGATCCGTCCATCGACCAGGTTGCCACCACCGATGTTTTCTTTGCCAGGGCCCCACGACGCTATCCAATTGCTGGCGTTGGCGCTTGCGGTCTTGTTTGCTCAATTCATCCTCGAAGCGGTAGATCGCATTCAGCGTCCGCCACTCTGCTTCGTAATGGAGATAGGTGATGGGCACGGTGGGGGTGTGGCCAGTGGCGGGCAGTGCGTATTCGAGGGTCAGTCCATCGTCATTGATGCGCAGCACGCCCGAGCGTCGCGAGCCATCTTCCCGCTCCAGCGTCACCGGAAAGCCGTCCAGCAAGCGAATGGCCCGATCATGCTGGCGGCGGCGTAAACCGATGAGCGTCAGCACGCCCAGCCAGGTCAGGATGACCGGTACGGCCAGGATGATAAGCCAGAGCAGCAGGATCAGAAAGCTCATTAGCCATTCAATCACGGTCATTATCCGCCTCCGGATAAGGTTCCAGGAATTCGATGAGCACGCCGTGGGTGGCCTTGGGATGCACAAAGAATCCCATGCCCTCGGCCGCGGGGATGCATTCGTTGTTGATGAGCTGGACATCCCGGGCGGCCAGTTCGGTCAGACTCATCTCGACATGGGGCACTTCCAAACAGATGTGATGCAACCCCTCACCCCGTTTGGCAAGATATTTTGCCACGCCCGAGGTTTCGGTGGTGGGAGAGATTAGTTCGATGGCGCTTTCGCCCGCGGGCAGGAACGCGATCTCCACTTCTTGTTCTGGCATGACCAGACGTTTGCTGACGTTCAGGCCCAGTTTGTTTTGATAGGTGTGGATGGCTTCATCTAGATCGTTAACAACGATGGCGACGTGATTGATGCGGGTGATGTTCATGAAGGTTGAAGGTTCAAGGTTGAAGGTTGAAGGTTGAAGGTTGTTCTGCAATCCAATTATACAACAGGGTGCAAGTCTTGGCTGGAGAGGGACGGGAAAGCAAGAAAGCCGCGCCCGCTCGAAGAGCGACGGCCCGGCTTTCGGAAAGTCGTGGGGAACGCCCGCGGGCGTTTGTTTGACGATGGACGATAGCTGTTGGACGGGATCGCCAGCGTCGCAATCCATCGCCCATCCGTTATCAACTATTTTTCTTCGCCTTCGTCCTTTTCCTCGGTCTTGGGCCTGGCTTTGGGCTTGGGGCGGGGTTTGGCCGCGGCTTTGGCTCCGGCTTCGCCCTTGGCTTTGGCCGCTGCGGCTTTCTTGGCCTTGGCTTCGGCCGCCTTCTTAGCCCGGGCCCGTTTGCGCTCTTCCTTGATGCGCTTGGCCTCCTGCTCCTCCTCCCACGCCTGAGGATAAAGCGCCGCGTAGTAGCTGGTGGGCACCGAAAGCTCCTCGAGATCCAAAATCAGGCTGGGGAAGCGATCATACACCGCCATCTCGTAGTCGTGATTCATCTTGATGGAATCGAAGGGGCAGAATTCGGCGCAGAGGCCGCAGCTCATGCAGATGCTGGCGTCGATGTAGAACTCTTTGGGGCTGGGGATCGGTTTGCCCTCTTTGGTCTGGTCGCGCACAATCCAGATGCACTGGGAGGGGCAGACCTTGCTGCAAATGCCGCAGGCGGTGCAGCGCTGTTTACCGGTATCCTCTTCATACACCAGCATGGGAATGAAGCGGAAGTTCTCAGGGAGCTGGCGCTTTTCTTCGGGATACTGGATGGTGAAAAGGCCCTGTACTTCGGGCGGCTGTTGCAGCACTTTGCCGGCCGGGGTGTCGATGGAATTGATATAGCGGCTGGGCACCTTTTTGAAGTCGTCGGTGAAGGTGGTGACGGTGCGCTTGAGGGTGATGCCCAGGCCACGGATAATGCCACTTCCGAACATAGAATTGCGTCCTATGGGTGGGAATGGAGGGATAAGTGATGATTAACGATCGGTTTCGCCCAAAACGATGTCGATGGCGCCGAGGATGATGATGAGGTCGGCCACTTTGTAGCCGATGGACATATGCTCCAGGGCGTTGATGTTGATGTAGGAAGGCGCCCGCACATGATAGCGCCAGGGGTTGTCGCTGCCGTCGGAAACGAGATAGAAGCCCAGCTCGCCCTTGGGCGCTTCCACTGCGGCGTAGGCGTCGCCCTTGGGCACGCGGAAGGAGTAGGCGGGCTTCTTGTTCATGATCGGCCCTTCGGGGAGTTGATCCAACGCCTGTTGCACGATGCGAATGGATTGTCGCACCTCGCCCAGGCGCACCAGATAGCGGGCGTATACATCGCAGCCATCATTGGTGACGATGTCCCAATCGAAGCGATCGTAGATGCTGTAGGGGCGGGCCTTGCGCACATCGTAGGGCACGCCCGAGCCGCGGATCATCGGGCCCGACATGCTGGTGGCGATGGCGTCTTCAGGGGAGAGGTAGCCCACGCCAATGGTGCGCTCCATCAGGATTTCGCTTTCGGTGAGGTAGCGGTCGAATTCATCCACCTTGCGGGGCAAACGATTGAAGACCAGATCCCGGGCGGTTTTCAGCCAATCGTCGGTCACATCCCGACGCACGCCGCCAAAGCGCATGTAGTTGCACATCATGCGGCTGCCCGAGACCGCTTCGAACAGGTCGAGGATCAACTCGCGTTCTTCGATGGTGTAGAGGGCGGGGGTGTAGAAAGCGCCCAGGTCGTTGAGCAGAAAGCCGATGGTCCAGAGATGGTTCTGGATACGGGTGAGTTCGGCCATGATCACCCGCAGGTATTCGGCCCGCTCGGGCGGCACAGCTTTCTCGCCCAACATCTTCTCCACCGCCAGCACATAGCCAAAGTTGTTGGACATGCTGGAAAGGTAGTCCAGGCGGTCGGTGAAGGGGATGTTCATAATCCAGGTGTTGCGCTCGCCGATCTTCTCATGATTGCGATGCAGATAGCCCATCTCCGGCTCCAGCCCCACCACCGTTTCACCATCCAGGGCAGCGATCATGCGGAAGACGCCGTGGGTGGAGGGGTGTTGCGGCCCCATGTTGACCACGATGACATCGGTCTCGATCTTCTCGCCCCCTTCGGGCGTGGGACGTTCGTGGATTTTGGGCAGCGGGGGCGCGGGCGGCGTGAATTTGGCCGGATCCCAGCCATGAGGATAGTTGACGTTATCGCCCCACGGCGCCCGATCTTCGCTCCAGCGGTATTGCCCCTCGGGCCAGCGACTCTTGAAAGGTTTGTGATCCGCCTCGTAATAGGCTTCTTTCCAGTCCTTGCGCATGGGATGCCCATGAAAGCCCTCCCACAGCAAGATGCGGCGCAGACGGGGATGGCCCTTGAATTTGATGCCAAACAGGTCCCAGGCTTCCCGCTCTTGCAGGTCGGCGCCCGGCCACACCAGAATGACGCTGGGCAGTTCGGGATCATCTTCGGGCAGGCGCACCTTCAGGACGATGCCATCGCCGCCTTTTTTGGTGTTGAAGAGATGATAGACGACCTCGAAGCGATCCGCGGCCGTGCGTCCGGGATAGCCCAGATAATCCACGGCCTGCAAGGATGAGAGATAATCAAAGCCCTCTTCGTTACGCAGATAGAGGGCGAAATCGACCAGTTTATCCCGGTTGACGATGATGCCGAACTCATCCGCGTCCAGCACCGCGCCGGGCACGGCGTCCGCATACGGCAGGCTTTTGACAGCCACAGTTTCTTCAGCCATTAGTTGATCTCCTCAGCAAGCGTAAAGCGTCGGATTTCCTCTGCCCGTTCCGGATCGAAAATATCGGGTCCCAACTGAGGAATGGGGATGATCTTGGGGGTGTTCTTGCGATACCAGGGCACGGTCTTGACGGATTGCTTTGCGATCTTTTCCTGCAGTTTCATCAGACCGTAAAGCAGGGCTTCGGGCGTGGGCGGGCATCCGGGCACATACACATCCACCGGAATGATTTTATCCACGCCCGAGACCACGTTGTAGCCATCTTTGAAAGGCCCGCCGCTGGTGGCGCAGGCGCCCATGGCCAGCACATAGCGGGGCTCGGCCATCTGGTTGTAGAGCCGGGCGATGGTGGGGGCCATCTTCTTGGTGACGGTGCCGGAGACGATCATCAAGTCCGCCTGACGCGGCGAAGGCCGCATGACCTCCATCCCGAAACGGGAGATGTCATAGCGGCCCGCGGCAGTGCTGATCATCTCGATGGCGCAACAGGCCAGACCGAAAAACATGGGCCACAGGCTATTCTTGCGGCTCCAGTTGTACAAAAAATCCACGGTCGTCAAAAAGACGTTGTTTTTGACTTCTTCAGGAACTTGATTGTCGTTTGCCATACCCTATGATTCCTTTTTGGATTTTGGTGGCGTGTGGGCGATAAAGGCTTTGAATAAAAGCTTTGTTTCAGATTTGGTTGGCGCCCAAACAACCTGATCAGCGCTCATGCTGTCGTAGCATGAGCCTGAAAATTAGCGCCAGCAAGGCTTTTTGACGCAAGCACGCTGATTATAACAGCCCTCAAAGAAGGGTGTCAAGGTGATGTAACCTACACTTCATTGCTGGGC
>CAZYSY010000056.1:0-22399 GCA_964650295.1 uncultured Caldilineales bacterium
GGAGGAGATCGACATCGCCCGGGCCGAAGAAGCCCTGCGCCGGGCTCAGGAATATCTGCACAGCCCCGAAAAAGAGCGGGATATGGAGCAGCGTCTGGCCATGGAGGCCGCGTTGCGCCGATCGTTGGCCCGCATGAAGGTGGCCCGTCGCCGGGCCGCGGTGCGCTCGCGCGGGGCCGATCAGACGGCGTATCGCCAGGCCCAGCAAGAAGAAGAGTAACCAAGCTCATCCCCATCGTGTCGACAGGCCGGGCGCGCTTCTGCGTCCGGCTTCTTCTTGCTCTGAATTTTCATCATCCTGCGTTCTGCACTATAATCTGAAGAGCTTATCGTTAATCTTTTGCAAGAAAGGAACATTTATGTTTGAAAAGCGAATTGGTATCGATTTAGGCACCGTCAATGTGCTCGTCTATGTGGCGGGTAAGGGCGTTGTGCTACAAGAGCCCAGTGTGGTTGCCGTTTCCACGCGTGACAGTAAGATTGTGGCGGTGGGCGCCGACGCTGCAGATATGTTGGGACGCGTGCCCGACAGCATCAAGGTCTTCCGTCCGGTGCGGGATGGCGTCATCGCTGATTATTTCGTCACTACCTCCATGCTGCGTCATTTCATCCGTAAGGTGGTGGGGCGCAACCCCCTCTTTCGCCCACAAGTGATGATGAGTTCTCCCAAGGGGATTACCAGTGTGGAGCGGCGAGCTGTGTATGATGCGGCCATCAACGCTGGCGCCAAGGAGGCGTATTTGATTCCGGAGCCTTTGGCTGCAGCTTATGGCGCTGGTCTACCTATTCACACACCTACTGGCAACATGGTGGTGGATTTGGGGGGAGGCACGACCGAAGCGGCGGTGGTTTCGATGAATGACATCGTGGTGTGGAGCAGTGTGCGAGTGGGGGGGAATCGTATTGATCAGGCCATTATCAACTATATCCGCAAGAAATATAATCTTATCATTGGCGATCAGACTGCGGAGGAGCTGAAGATTCAGATTGGTTCCGCTCAGATATTAGAGGATGAATTGACGTTGGAAGTACGAGGGCGTAATCAGGTTAGTGGTTTGCCTAAGACGATCAATGTTTCTTCTGAGGAAGTAACCGAAGCGATGACCGAGCCATTGCGGTCCATTGTCAATACGGTGAAACAGACGTTGGAGAAGACGCCGCCCGAGTTGGCTTCTGATATCATCGATCGTGGCATTGTGCTGACTGGAGGCGCTGCGCAACTTCGCAATATCGACAAGTTGCTGACGAAGGAGACTGGCGTGCCCTGCTATGTGGCTGATGATCCTATTGCCTGTGTTGTGACTGGAGCAGGCAAGGCTATCGACAACTTGGCGGTGATGCGTCGGTTTTTACCAGAAGTCTGATTTTTAACGGATCTAGTAGAACGCTCCAGCGTCCACAGCTGGGGCTTTTTTTATTGCGCTGAGATCGCTTTTTCTAGTACGAAACGTACAGCGTCTTCGGGGGTTTGTGCGCAATAAACGCCTTCGATTTTCCATGTCGACAAGCCCGCCACAGGCTGATCCCATTTCAGCGCCAGTGCGATCTCTGAAAGTGTGCCATATCCACCACCAATGGCGATAACCCCACGACCCGCCCGCGCCACCAAGGCATTGCGGGCCTCGCCCAGCCCCGAGGGGATGACGATTTGCACCCAATCATTGGCTTCGGTTTCATCTTCTCCCGGAAGGATGCCCACTGTGACCCCGCCCATTTGGTTGGCGCCTCGACAGACCGCAGCCATGACGCCGCCACGACCGCCACAGAGAATACCGTAGCCTCTTCTTGCCAGAAGCCGACCCACTTCTTCTGCCTGACGTTCCTCTTCGGGCGTGCTGTTGGCTCCACCAATGACAGCAATGAGCGGGATGCGGAAGTGTTTCATGGCGTTATCTCCGCTGTTTCAACCAGTTTTGGGCCCGTCGCACGAATTCTTTTTCAGAGTCGAATGTGAGTAAGGCCTCTGCTTCTACCAGGGAATCCGCCCATCGTGGCGCAAATAAGGTTTCTTCCGAATGTTTGTTGGTTGGTTTTTGTGCGAGGCGTTGGGGAGATGTCAGGCGCATGAGATAGTAGTGTTCATCTCTTTCCACCTGTTTCTTTTTGAACTCGAAAGAGACGCTGTTTTTGCCCAAATCTGCGAGGATCTCCAGTTGGCAGTAACCGCTTTCTTCACATACTTCGCGTAGGGCGGCTTGTTCAGGCGTTTCGCCTGGTTCGATGTGTCCTTTTGGCAAGCGTGTCTCATGTGTGGGGTGGCCCTGACGTATTACGGTGCGTTCGAGGAGCAGCGCGTGGCCTGCATCATCAATGACAACGCCTCCTGCTGCGTGATAGTGGATGCGCTTACGTTTCTTTCCCATCCTTTATCAATCCATCGAAGTTTCTATTTCATTTTGTGTGGTGACTCTCGCTGATAGCTCATTCAATTCTTCATCGACAATCAAAACACCCAGCATGACTTGACCAATTTTGATGCGATCCCCATGGGCCAACACGCGACGACGTATTTGTTCTCCATTGATGAAGACGCCGTTGGCGCTGGCCAGGTCATACAGAACATAAGCGCCTTTCTCATAACGGATGCGAGCGTGTTGGCGTGAAATTGTGCGATCTTCTAGAGCGATGTCGTTGTGTTCTTGTTCGCGCCCAACATCAGTGATTCTCTGCAATCGATGTTCATAGCCGGCGTGGGGGCCATTGAGGATTACGATCCAGGCCAATGGCAATTCATTCTCTCGAATGTTTTTGATACGAATCGTGTTGGAATCGGTTAGTGGAACGTGTTGGCTTGCCACCGGTTTTTCTTTTGTGGTGGGCTGCACGCCATGTGGCGGCGTGGGAGTTGGTGTTAAATTGACAGCTGTGGGGAATCCGTCGTTCGGGTTTGTAAAGATTGAAACTGAGTCAGATGTTGTTGGGGCGTTCTCTTCGCTGATTGTATCAACGCCAACCCCCAAACCGTAAAGCAATAAGCTGAACAGAGCGGTTATTGTGGATAAGATGCCTAGAAAGGCCAAGACTTTGATAATCGAAGGGGGTAAGCCTGTGGCCAGTTGTGGCGAGAAGCTGAGTATGACGCTGGGGATGACAACAATAGCGGCAAGCAGTGATAGCCATCGCCAAAAAGATGCCCGAAAGGCGTTACTTTGACTATCGAAGAATATCCACAATGTCGTTACAAAGGTTATGGCAAAGGCAATTGCAACGCCCCAGCTATACCAACTGCTGACGATGTCTGTGGTGGTGTTTGTCAAAGAGAACATGAGCATTGAGTTCAAATCTATGGCAGGTGTGTCTGAGAAGGATGGAGCGATCGTAGACCTGGAGAGATTTAGATCTGTTTGAATGCAAAAATTGTTTCACCTATAGCGATACGATCTTCATCCTGCAGTAGTTGGCGGACGATACGCTCGCCATTGATGAAGGTGCCATTCACACTGGCCAGGTCTTGGAGATAGATTTGCGGATTGCCGATGCCAGGTTCGACCATGAGGCGGGCGTGATAACGTGAAGCTGTCTCATCTTCAAGAACGATGTCGTTATCCGCTTCGCGGCCGATTGTCATGCCTGTTCTTTTGATGCGATAAAGTTTACCTCGCCCCGGGCCTGTTAGCACCACCAACCATGATAGAGTGGGCGATTCGTCGGGCAAAAGGAGCGTGGGGGGGATTTGCTGTTTTTTAGGAGGGGGAGGGGGGGTGTCGGGAATGTTTTGCTGCTTTTCCATCGTGGCGTTTAATCCTGGCAAGGAGTTGTGAATATCATTTCGACAACGCCGAGCTTGATGCGATCCTGATCTTGAAGCGGTTGTATTGTAATCCGTTGTTTGTTGACAAAGGTGCCGTTGGTGCTATCAAGATCGTGAAGTACGTAGTGGCCATCTTCATAGCGAATTCGGGCGTGCTGGGCGCTAATGGTGGGATCGTTCAATACGAAATCAGCCAGTGTCGGATGTCGTCCAATGAGGATATCGGCGGAGGTTATCTCGAAATGACGGCCCTGGTCTCTGCCAGAAGTTGCTATGAGGCAGGCCGTCGGCTGGGTTGTCGGTTTCTCTTCTGGTTCCAGTCGCACGGTTGCATCCCCTTTCAGCGCTATTTCGCCAGCTACCATGGTGGGGGCGCTGTGGAATTTGTCGTACATCTCTTTGGGTTCAAGGAGGGCGGGAGGAACTGGCGGCGGTGGCGCCGGAGGTGCTGGGGGTAAGGTGTGCGGTTCAATAACCGGAACGATAGATTCCTCAGGGTTATATTGCTCTGCCTGATGTGGTTTTTGAGATGGATCTGTCCAGTCTGTTTTTAGCAGGTAGATGAAAATGAGGGTAACGGCAGCGAATGCTCCGGTGGCGATCCATGTGGCGAGTGGAGAGCCAATGTTGAATACCTGAATGAAAGCCATGGTTGCTAATGATGCCAGCATTGCCAGGAAGCTCAGAAAAAGTGTGGCGACGCGGCTCCACGCCCGCGCTTCCCATAAACCACGAAAAAGTAGCGTCGCCAGGCCAGCAGTAATGAGGGGGGGGACTGCCAGTAGATTCAGAAATGTTACTGGGATTTTCAGGCGAGTAAACAGCATGATCATATTCTCATTGCCGGCCGGGTTGAGCACATAACTGGCGGCGATGATCAGCGATATGACTGCAATGGCGAGATAGAGTGCGGCAATTAATGCAACGCCAAAGGGGCGAGTGTTGTGCGTATCCATAGAAAAACCTGTGCGAGCGACGCTATTTTTGAAAATAGTGCCGGAAGGACGTTTGATTATCGCATCCTCAGCCTGGGATGTCAATAGATTTCAATTGGTAGAACATCCAACGCAATGGTAAAATTGAAATATGCCTTATGTGCTTCTTGGATTGTCATTGGGTTTGGGCGCTGGTTTGGCGCCTGGCCCGCTGCTGGCCCTGGTGGTGCAGCGCACATTGCGTTATGGCGTTGTTAGTGGAATTCGCATTGCTGTTGTCCCTTTGCTTACTGATTTGCCCATTGTGATCCTGGCGATTTTAGTTGTTTCCCATCTTTCTGAGATTTATTTGCATGCGATGATGTTTTTAGGAGGCGTGTTTGTGTTGTGGTTGGCCTTTGAATCTTGGCGGGAGACTGGTGAGGCTGTGATGATGGGGGATGAAGCGCCAACTGCACAGCAAGATTTTTTGCGCGGGATGGTTGTTAATTTTCTCAATCCCCATCCTTATCTGTTTTGGGGTGCTGTTGGAGCACCAATTGTTATTCAGGCTGGGAATCGGAACGTCAAATACGCCGCGGGCTTTGTCATAGCTTTCTACTTCTTGCTTGTGGGGAGCAAGGTTGTTTTGTCTATCGTACTGGAGTGGTTTCGGCGCGCGCCATCTTCGCTCTACCATCGGCTCATGCAGTTTTCATCACTGCTTTTATTGGCTGCAGGGGGATATATGATTTACTCCGCCTGGCAAGGGGTGGCGTTGTTGCGATGATTGAGGTTTCGTTACTTCGGGCCCGTGATGTTGCTGCTTTGTTTGATCTTTGGCGTCACGTCAGCGTGCGGGAGGGGGCAAGCTGTGAGCTTTCGGTGAGTGAGTTTGAATCGCAAGTGTTGCTTCATGGCGGCGAACCCCGTGCTGTTTTGGCGGTTGATCCAAAAGGATGGTTTGTCGCGCGTAGCGAGCGTAAACTTTTGGGCTTTGCACACTGTACGGTGGGCCGATTGTATGGAGACGATCATGAAACGCTACGTGGAGTTTTACGCTCTGTTATGTTGGCTCCCGATGCATCACCAGCCGTGATCCGGGTGTTGTTGCGCGCAGTCGAACGTTATTTCCGCACCCAGAAAGACATTCAATCTGTTGTGGCATTTCATCCACATACTGGCTACCCGGTATGGGCCGATGGTCGGGGCGCTGTGATGCATCATCAATGGTCATTGATGGAAGCGCTTGGAAATGCTGGTTTCCATCTAACCGAACGGTGGTTGTTTTTTTCTAAAGTGTTCAATGCCTTGATCCCGGAACATTTGCCTGCATTGCCGGGGGTGAGGCTGGTGTGGGATGATGTGGGTGATACGGATGTTGGAATGTTGGCGTTTTCTGGTCAAGATGTGGTTGCACGTGCACGTTTTGTGATTCTTCCTCGTTGTAATGGTGATTTTCGTCCAGACACCGCGTCGCTTTTTTATCTTGAAGTTTGTGCGGCGTATCGGCGCCAGGGGCTAGGCCATTGGCTTTTTGAGCGCGGAATCAATCGTCTCGTGGATCGCGGGGTGTATCGATTGTTGATTGATGTATCACATCAAGATACTCTTTTTCAAAGCCGTCTACGTAGGTTGGGCTTTTATGAACAGCCGCAGCGAGGTTACACCTACATAAAAAAATTATGAATGAAGATCGTATACTTACACCATCGGTTCGCCACTATAAACCAAAGTCTATTTTTCGCATTTATCCCATTCTTTTTGTCTTGGCTGCAATCTGGTTAGGTTCTGAGACCTTCAAACGCCACGATGTTATTTGGCTAATCATGTTTGTTGGGGTTGGTTTTATTGCTATTCGCCTTGTTTTGAGTGCGTTCGCCTGGGCGGAATTCGATGGTGAGACATTCACGTATCATACTCCGTTGCGCAGTTCTCATCGTTTTCAGCGCGGACAACTGGCTTTGGTGGAGATGGGCGGGCGTAAGAATGAAGCTTTGATTATTGGTTATCATCCTCGATTAGATGATGGTTTTATCGATTTGGATGTGGTGAATTATATTAATTGCGTGCCTTTAGAAGCCCAGAATGAACTCTATGAGCAATTGCTTGCAGCCATGCCGTCTCGGGCGTCTTAGCCGTTATAATCGTATCATCGGTCTTTGCTAAGAAGTAAGGTGGCTTCTTGAGTAGGCGGAATGCCGCATGCTGTCTTACCGCAGTGTCGACATGCTGTTACTTCATGTAGTTCTGCAATTGCGGAGATGCCCGCCCCAATATTTCGCTATTCTTTTGGGGGTACGGTTGGGGAAATCCCTATTATTTCATTGGCCAGAATAATGGACTCAGGAAAACGACGGATAACCCTAAAGTGATTACCGGGGGCAGGTTGATTTTTACGTAGTCCCAGAAACGATAACGCCCCGGGGTTCGTAATAAGATGGAGATTACATCTGTAATGGGGGTGAGAAAAGATGTGCTGACGCCAGCCATGACGGCGATAACAAGTGGTTCAGGACGCAGTCCCATGGTTTGAGCGATAAAAATGGCAATTGGGGTCAATACTAACGCCAGTACTGAGTTGGATAGCATTTGCGTGAGAAGTACGCTGACGGTGAATAGGGCTGCCAGTAAGAGTTTGAGATCAAGACCTGATAACGCAGAGAGGAAGAAATTTCCTAATAGCGTTGTCAATCCAGAATTCTCCATGGCTTGTCCTAGGGGTAAGAGTGCTGCAATAAAGATGATGATGCGCCAGTCGATGTCTTCATATGCCTCATGAGGGGTTGCTGAGCCCGTGAGGATTGTGGCCAGAGCCCCTATCAGCGCCGCCATCGGCAAAGACACCCCTGGTAAGATACTCAATATGATGACGCCGATAAGGATGAAAAGCATGAGGTGAGATTTTTGGCTGACGATATCTTCTGGTTTTGGGCCCAGGTGCGAGAGGATGATGAGGTCGGTGTCTTTGCGTAGGGTTTTTATTTGCCGTGGCGCACCTTCTACCAATAGGCGATCTCCGGGCTGCAAAGGCGTGGCGCTTAAACGTTGCGCCGAGGCTTCACCTTCACGTAAGATGGCCAAAACATTTAGTCGATAACGTTTGCCGAAGAATAACTCCGCCAGAGTTTTTCCCACCAAAGTGGAGTAGGGCGGGATTAAAACTTCGGCTAGCTCCATTTCGGTAGGGGCCAGGCGAGCGAGATCGACCAACGTGATAGACCCCTTGGGTTCAAGGTGATGAATCGACGCCAGTTGCAGGATGTTCGCCTTGTTACCTTGGACGATGATTTCATCATTTTCATCCAGGATGAGGTCGGGCCATGGCCGAAATGGCGCACCCCCTGGCCGGGCCACGCCAATTACATTGACCCCCCATCGATCTCTAAGTCCAATATCTTTCAGTCTTTTCCCGATTAAGTCTGAGCCAGATCTGATACGTAAGCGGTAGAAAAGATCGTCGATCTGATAGGTTTTGCTTAGCTCTTGAAGGTTGGGGCCTAGTCGCACCGGGCGTTCGCCTGTGCTGGGGAGTAAGTTTTGCCCGAAGCCAAGCACCCAGATGAGGCTGAAGATCAATGTGGGGAGTCCAACTACAGCAATGGAGAAGAGTCCCAAACGGATGCCTGTTTGTTGAGAGAGAATATCAGCTGCAATCAGGTTTGGAGGAGTTCCTAGCAAGGTTAGATAGCCGCCAAGCGCCGTAAACGTGCCGATCGGAAGTAGTATTTTCCCCAGTGGCATCTTACTGGCGCGGCTTAGTCGGTATCCTAGTGGTAGTATGATGACTAATGCTGCCAGGTTGGCCATGAATGCAGAAAATAGGCTGGTCATGCCAAAAAGCAGTCCTGAAAGTCGTTTGGGAGACCGCCCCCCCACATCCAACATCCATTGACCGATGAGGGCGATGGCGCCGGAGCGTTTCAGGCCCCCAGAGACCACATAAATTCCTGCCAGGGTGATGGTGGAGGGGGCTGAGAAGCCCGACAGCGTTTCGTTTTCATTGAGGACTCCGATCAGGTAAAGTGCAACAAGCGTCCCTAGGGCAACCCAATCGATGGCGAAACGCCCGCTGGCAATCATGCCAACGCTTAGGATTAAGATAATGGCTGTAGTGATGGCTGCCCCGTTCGCGAGCTCTGTCATGCTTTGAATCCCAGATGGCGGTCTTTCATGCTGATCCACCGGTTATGTCCCAAGATTAGGTGGTCGAGAACATCAATGTTTAGAAGTTTTCCTGCTTCTACGATGCGTTGGGTGAGTATGACATCTTCGGGCGATGGGGTGGGGTCTCCGCTAGGATGATTGTGGGCCAAAATAATGGCGGCTGCATTGTGCCGCAGGGCTTCTCGAAAGATCTCGGCGATCCGAATACTGGTGGTGTTTAGCGTGCCTTTGTAAATGGTTGGCGTTGCAATGACTCGATTTCTGGTGTCCACCAATACCAGTTTGACATGTTCTTGTTCGGCATAGGCCAATTCTGACATCAGCAGTCGGGCTGCGGTTTCTGGGGAATCGACCCGTGGGCGGTCTTCTGGCATTGCGCGCATTACCCGTCTGCCTAATTCGACGGCCGCTAGAATTTGGGCGGCTTTGGCAGCACCAATGCCATGATGCTGTTGTAGGTCTGTAAAACTGGCACGCGCCAATACCCCTAATGTTCTATAGTGCCGTGTGAGAGCAATGGCCATATCAAGTACATTGATCCCTTGAGCGCCGCTGCGCAAGATGATGGCAATCAGTTCTGCATCGCTTAGCGCTCCTGGGCCTAGTCGCGCCAGTCGTTCTCTGGGGCGTGTTCCTTCGGGAAGATCGTGGATCGTGTAGGTTGGTTTTTCGTCTGGGAATTCAGCCATGGACAGAAATGGATGGTGGTGTTGAAATCGAGCAGACGTTGATTATTTTGGGTTCAAAATAAAAAAAATGCAAGTCATCTCGAGGGCGGATGCTTGCACTTTGGGCGTTTCTTGATTACAAAACGCTATGCTTCGATGACCGATTCTGTTTTTCCATTTTGCCGTTCTGTTAATTTAGAACGTAGTGTGCGCCGGCGCTCTGCTGATTCATGCAAACGATGTAACGCATCCTCAAGATGTTCGCGTGTGATTTCACTTTCGTCCAAGGATTTTGATTTGGGTTCAGATTGCTTATCCTGGACGCTGACTCCGTTCTGGATGTCTTGCCAGGAGATGCGCGCCCACCCCACCACGTCGATCCATACATTCGCCAGTGCCGCGTCATCATCCAGTATTGCCAGGGGCATTTCAAGAATCATGGTAATTTGTTCATCGGTGAAATCGAACGCATGTTTAATGGGGTAATCTGGTTTCGATGCAGGCTTGGAGGCTGTTATCGTCTCTTGGTTGACTTCTGGTTCCACCAGTTCTGGAATGGAAACCGATTTGCGCCGGGCGCTCAATGAGACAGCAATCCAAGAACCTAAGAAGGCGGCAATCAGTATGAGTGCACCAAATAGGGTTAAAGAGATAATGGGGGACTCAAACATGTTCTTGCACCATGATAACGAGTGGAAACATGGATAGGTTGGGGGAATGATTTCGTTGGTGAAAAATTGACTGAAGTCAGTATACAATAAAAAGAGTGGTAAGACAATTTAATTTTGTGATGAACAAGATTAATAGATTATGATGGAAATCTAATATACTGCAGCTATACTGAACTCAGAATCCTAAAGTTTTTCATTTGTTATCATGAGGTCCAACTCCAGGAGGTGGTCCCATGTTCAATAAAATCGTCTGCGCTATCGATGGCGCCGCCATTACCGATCGGATTTTGCTTTATGCCATGCATTTTGGCAAGAAAGAAAGTGCTGTTGTCCATATTGTGCACGCTTATGAATTGCCTGAACAATATGCCACGCAGGAAGGTTATGAAGATTTGGTAAAGACTTATCAGGAAGTGGCGAGGCATGTCGTCGAGGATGCGCGGGATTTTTTGGAGGATGTAGGAGTGCAGGTGACGGGGGAGGCCATTGTCGGACCCGCAGCTCAGGTGGTGCTGGAAGAAGCGGATCGCGTTGGAGCCGATTTGATCTTGGTAGGCCATCGTGATCCTGCAGATGTCACTGAAATGATTTTAGGTAGTGTGAGCCAGCAAATCTTGAATCAAACGCGTATCCCGGTCTTGGTGATACCGTGAGGAGGTTATGATGCCCTGGTTCGATCCTTATCGCGTTCCCTCAGCTTCTGTTGGCAGCGTGCGAGCGCCTGCTGTAGCGGGGGCGTTTTACCCCGCGAGCGCGTCACGGCTAGAAGCTGCTGTTTCGGCTTATCTTAAGACTGCTCGACTGCCTCAAATGGATGGCGTTGTGCGAGCGGTCATCGCCCCTCACGCCGGATACATCTATTCTGGCCCGATAGCCGGGCATAGCTTTAAGGCTTTATCCCCATTGCCCGATGACGCCACGGTTTATCTCTTGGGGCCCGCACATTATGTTCCTGTTCGAGATGTTGCCGTGGGCGATTTTACCCAAATGGAGACTCCATTGGGCGCAGTCTCTGTAGATGTGGCGAGGGGGCGCTCGCTGGCCAAGAACAGTGCTTGCATAACCATCCAGAACGATGCACATCTGCCGGAGCATAGCCTGGAGGTGGAATTACCCTTTTTGCAGATGATTGCACAGACTCGTTTCAATGTCATCCCCATGCTTTTTGGACAGCCCAATGTAGAATGCGTGGCGCACGCCTTGTTGCCAGACATCGCCGACGATCCCAACGTTAGAATTGTCGTGAGCTCTGACCTCAGTCATTACCATCCTTATTCCACGGCCCGTCGGCTGGATGCAGCGTTCATCGAGGCGGTGTTAAGCGGCGATTTGACCGCAGTCATTCGCGGCGAGGCTTGTGGTCGTTATCCCATTGCCGCGCTGATGCGCATCGCTAAAGCGCTGGGATGGGCGCCGCATTTGCTTGATTATCGCAATTCGGGCGACACCACCGGCGACAAACGTCAGGTTGTCGGTTACGTTGCTATTGCCTATACGGAGGAATGAGCGATGAAAACAATGGGCGATTCTGCGCTTCCATATGGCTTAACTCCAAATGATGTTGATCTTCTGTTCGATATTGCTCGCACCGCGTTGCACAAAACCATCGTCGAGGGAGAGCATCGCTGGCAGCCAGATTTAAAACAATTGCCAGAGCCGTTACGGCAGCTGGCGGCGACCTTTGTCACTCTGTATACGGATGGTAAATTGCATGGCTGCATCGGGTCGGTAGAGCCGCGGCTCCCCATGGCCTGGGATGTGGCCAAAAACGCCATTGCTGCAGCTCGTCATGATCCTCGTTTTCCGGTGCTACAGCCCGAAGAATTGAACCGCACAGCGGTTGAGATATCTATTCTCACACCGTTGAAAGAAACGCCTTACGACACCGTCGATGACCTGTTGAAGAAAATTCATCATGGCGTCGATGGTGTGATGGTGGAGCGTGGCTGGCAACGAGGCTTGTTGTTGCCACAAGTGTGGGAACAAATACCGGATCCGCAAGAGTTTTTAGGGCATGTGGCGTTGAAAGCAGGCGCTACTCCTGACATCTATCAAGACCCCACTACGAAAGTATACATCTTTCAAGTGCATAGTTTTACTCAGCCCGCACCGAATGAGCCTTCTTGAAAATGTGGCGACAAAGAAGTTTTCTTTTAAATAGATGCTCATTTGAAACCAGAGAAAAGTACTAAGCATTTTGACGAACATGGACGAAGATTGACGAATAGTGACGATGGTTCGCTTCGTCTAGTTTCTGCTTCTGGTCTGTCTTCGTCTGATGTGTGGTGACCGCCTCCAAGGCTAATTTCAAATTCATATCATCAACTACTCTATGAAAGCGATTTTTAATCCAATGTTCTATTATTACGAGGTTGAATTATGACGATCCCCTGGATTCCATTCGTTTGGGAGGGCGTAGAAATTGACGGACGGCGTTTCGAGAAGGTCGGCCTTTTTGTGAAGGGAGAATTGCCAGAGCTTGGACTTTCAGGCGCGTTCCAATTCGATCTCGGCGCGCCCAATTCTGTTTTATACGAAAATAACGTCTTGAGTGAGAGGGAAAAGATCAATGCCCATATCGATCCTGATCGTCATATCGTAGTCAATGGCGTCGAATGCCCCATGATTGATACACCGCTTGTTCTGAATCCGCAGGTTGCATTGGATCAACTTGGACTTTTTTTAGGATTCGGTGATGGTGATGTAGATGTGACCAGTGATGGCTTTCCGCTTTTGGGCACCGTTGGGGCGGATGTGGTGAACGAAAAGTGTTTGATTATCGATTTTCCACAACAGCGACTGGCCATCGTGCATGAAGTGCCTGAAGAATTTGTTGCAAATGCAGCCATTGCCCCTCTACAACGCACGCCATCGGGCCATATCTTACTGACGTTTACTGTTGATGGTGTGGATAAACGCGTATTGTTTGATACTGGCAGCAGCATCTTTGATTTGATGACCGATAAAGAGCAGTGGCTGGAAATTACCTGGGGAGAGGTCGTCGATACTCTAGAAATATTGTCGTGGGGGCAAAAACAAATGGTTTATGGTGGAGTGGCGAGGGGAGATTTTCGTTTAGGGCATGTCGCGCTGCCGCTCAATACAATTTATCGCATTGACGATGAGGGGTGGGCGCAGTTTAATCGTAGCCATGACCTGCTGGGATTGATGGGCAACGCGCCATTCTTAGGATCGCTCATCTTTTTGGATTTGGTGCGAGGGCGTTTTGGAGTGACTTCATCACCGGGGATGAATGGAGCTCCGAATTGATCGGGTGTGGGATAGGATGATGACCGCTTGTTCCATTGTGAGGAGCTTTTCAATTTCGGGGCAATTTGTCTAATGATGCTCTGGCCGAGTGAACTTGGGCTTTGCAGGCGCTGCTCTTACCCTCACCCTTCTCCTCCCGATCCGAGTCGGGCGGGGCGATAAAGTGTGGAAAGGTGTTCAAATGGCGTTGACGGTGGCCCTCTATCGACCTGGATGGCGGAGAGACCGTCCACTGGCCGCAGGCCTGAAGCGCCCGACTTGATTTGGCCATGAAAGCAAAAAAGCCCCTATTTTGAAACGCACCTGCATTGCAAGCTTCGCTTGATACTTTTTAGTTGCTTTTGCTAGAATGGTGTTATGGAGATGTTACGACTGTTTGTTGCCATCAATTTGCCGGAGGAGCTGCGAGCATCACTGACTGCGGCGCAAAGGCATTTACAGCGAATGTTGGCCGAATATCCTATGCGTTGGAGTAAGCCCGAAGGCTTCCATCTAACCCTCAAGTTCCTGGGAGACACGGAATCAGATCGGCTCGACATGATTGCACAGTCATTGGCGCTGGTGGCGGCCCGACATACGCCTTTTGAGCTTTCTGTAGGCGGAATCGGAGTGTTTCCGAACGCCAGGCGTCCCAATGTGTTGTGGATTGGCGTCCACGATGAAAAACATCGATTGCGGCATTTGGCAGCGGATGTCGATAAGGCGATGGCTCAGTTAGGGTGGCGCCGCGAGAAACGTCCATTTAATGGGCATCTGACATTGGCGCGAGTTAAAAAGTATGCTGGAGGCAAGGATCGTCGGGCGTTAGGCGAAACTGTGGCGATGGTGCATGGCTATGACGCATTGGGGGTGCTTCCGGTTCGTAGCATCTCTGTCATGCGAAGTCAGTTGAAGCCTAATGGGGCCATCTATACAGAAGTGCGGGTGGTTGATTTGCAAGTCGGGTAGCGAGGAGCAGGTATAGGAGGTGGGCTAAAAATTAGCGATAAGCACTGCGCTATTGACATCCAAAACGTTTTGGTTTACAATGAGGGTGCATCCAAAACGTTTTGGATAATGATAGGAGATGTGTCGATTTATGGCTGCCACCATCAAAGATATTGCAAAACGCACAGGAAAATCCATCACGACGGTGTCGCGCGCACTGCACGGCTATGCTGATGTGAGTCCTGAAACCAGGGAGATGATCGTGCGCGTGGCGGAGGAAATGGGCTACACGCCCAACCTTTTGGCCCAGCGGTTGCAAAAACAGCGCACCGACACCATCGGTTTTATCTTGCCCACGTTTGGTCCACGTTTTTCCGATCCTTTCTTTAGTGAATTTCTGGCGGGTATTGGCAGCAGCGCCACGAAATATGGTTACGATATTTTAGTTTCTACCCAGCCTCCCGGAGATAAAGAGTTGGAGGTGTACCGGCGCAAGGTGACAGGTCGGCAAGTCGATGGATTTGTTGTGGTGCGCACTCGTTGCCAAGATCCTCGTATCAGCTACTTAAACGAGACATCAACACCATTTGTCGCATTTGGGCGCACCGAAGGAGATATCGATTATCCCTTTGTGGATGAAGATGGCGTGATGGGGATGAAGATTTTGGTGGAGCATTTAGTGTCGTTGGGGCATCGCCGTATTGCCTATATTTCGCCTCCTTTGGATTATACCTTTGCGCGTTATCGACTTCGCGGCGTTCATGAGGCGTTGGCCGCTGCTGGGTTAGCCATTCCGGAAGAATTTCTGTTATTCGGAGATCTGACTCAGCGTAGTGGCAAAGCGCGGGCTCAACAATTATTGGCGCTGGCAGATCCTCCCACAGCCATTATTGCTGGAAATGATTTGATGGCGTTTGGCGCAATGAGCGCTGCTCAGCAATTGGGATTAAGGGTGGGGGGTGATGTTGCTATTGCGGGGTTTGATGATATTCCCATGGCTGAAACATCGCATCCTCCGCTAACAACCGTGCATCAGCCAATCTACAAAATCGGGCAGATGCTAACCGAGATGCTTATCAAGATTATTCAGGATGAGCCGCTGGAGTCGCGGCAGATACTTTTGAAGCCACAACTTATTGTTCGTCGTTCTTGCGGCGAATGAGGTTGTGTTTTGTCTCACTCAATCTCTATTTTACATTCTCATAAGGAGCAGAAAACATGAAGAGATTGTTGATTTTCCTCACATTGGTTGCTGTGCTTGCCCTGATTCTTGCAGCTTGTTCGCAAGCCACCCCCACTCCAGAGGTCATCGAAAAGATCGTAGAGAAGACAGTGGTGGTTGAAAAAACAGTGGAGGTGCCAGTAAAAGAGACAGTTGTGGTCGAAAAGACTGTGGTGGTTGAAGTGACGCCCGAACCCACCGAAAAGACAGTGGTGGAATTTTGGACCACCGACAATGAAGAGAAGCGCGTCGATGTTTATGAGACTGTGGCCAAGAAGTACATGGCCGAACATCCTGATGTCGAAATCCGGATTGTGCCCATTGAGGAGGGAGGCATCTCTCAGCGGATTGCTACAGCTCGAGCGGCCAACCGTTTGCCCGATATCGTGCGTATGGGGGTGGAGCGAGTTTC
The DNA here is from genome assembly GCA_964650295.1 of uncultured Caldilineales bacterium. GTDB lineage: Bacteria > Chloroflexota > Anaerolineae > J102 > J102 > M2005. The sequence continues at coordinate 16,003 of CAZYSY010000056.1, forward strand.
CGCATTCGCAGCTGATGGTATTCTGGATGAAGATGCAGCAAGCGCTGTCATCGACGCACTTGGCAAGGATGACTTTCGCACCGGGCCTTTAACGATGGTGACTGATCCCGCCACTGGCAAATATGCCGCAGTGCCCTACGATGGTTGGATTCAGGCCATCTGGTATCGCACGGATATGTTTGAGCAGGCGGGAGTGCCTGCCCCTACCAGTTGGGATGCGTTAGATCAGGCTTGTGACAAACTTCCGGGCACGGGCAATCTGCTTTATGCCCTGACGTTGCCAACGGATCCTGGCCAGAATTATCCTCATCAGGTCTTCGAGCAATTCGCCATCTCAAACAACGTGTGGCCATTTGATGATGATGGCAATGTCACCATGAACACGCCCGAAATGGTGGAGACGCTGAAGTTCTACACCAGCTTACAGCGCTGTGCGCCACCTGGCCCGCAGTATTGGCGCGGCGCCCGCGAGGCGTACGAGTTGGATCAGGCTGGCATGTTGTTCTATTCCACCTACATCATGGATGATCTCGTGGAAGGTTCGGGCATGGAAGGTGGCGGCAAAGTCCAGATCGCCGTACCTGATTTAGCCAAGAAGACAGGTTTTGCTCCCAAACTTGAGGGGCCAGGAGGAGCGTCAGCCACCTATGGTCAATTGGTTACCCTGGGCATTATGCAGGGCGCCGATCCTATAGCTCAGGACGTGGTGAAGTTCTTCCTCACGGGCGACAACTATAAAGACATCTTGGCGTTGGCTCCCTTTGGTAAAGTTCCTGTGCTCAAGAGCGCTGTGGACGAATGGAAGGATTTGAGTCCCTTCTTCAAGGATTACGATCCCGAAACACTGGAGCAGATTGCTAACGGGTATGATACGATGCAACGGTGGCTTTTCAAACCAGGTTACGACGCCACACAACGCGCTGTAATCGGCGATATCGAAGGTCGCCTTCTCATTCCCCAGGCCATCTCAAACATCGCACTGGATGGGAGTATGACGCCAGAAAGCGCCGCAGAATGGTTGCAACAACAGGTGGAACAACTTTACGAAGATCGCAAGAATCAATAATTGCTTCGCACAATTGACTTCGGGGGTGATTCGATACGGATCACCCCCTGTGTCGGTAGTGGTTATTTTGGGCCGATGATTGCATTCCTGCCGTCACCACGGCGTACACTCGAGCCAGTTGACGATAGACGACAAAGCTCGTTGTCTGGCGGCGTGACTCGTAATCCTCCGTCCTTCCTGATCCTTGAATGAAGCCTTCCACTGCCGATGGCGTCGGTCAAATTCGTACCCACTGCCCGGAGTCTAGCACACTTGTCAAACCAATAACCTGACACAACGTTCACTTCCTCAATAACCGCCGATTGAAAACAGGCTGAGGGCCTGATGGCCATTTGTCGGCCTCCACAGGCAGTCATTTTCGTCGAACATGCATCGAAGCGGGATGATAACATCATCCTCCTCAGAACTGAATTCAATCAGTAGAAATTGAACGGTCAGTAGAAATTGAACGGTTGAAACGATTTGTGGCAGGTCATCAGCTTAGCGAATGTTTTTCGGGGAGGCGCTATGGCTACATCGCCCGAAACGATCAAAAAATATCAGAAAAGACGTTGGTCTTCCTTGCAATCTCAAGAGGCTCGATTGGCCTGGCGGTTATTGTTGCCCACGGCTTTTATTGTTTTTGGATTGGTCGTTTTTCCGGCTGTGTTCAGCATCTGGATAAGTTTTCACAAAGTAAATTTGAGCAATCTAAATGATGTTTTTCACGCTCCATTTGTTGGGCTTGATAATTATGAACGGGTCATCAAAGATTTTGCGTTCAAATGGTCAAGTTGGAAAAACATGGGAGCTTACATCACCAGCATTGTTTATTCTTTTGTGAGCACCATCCTGACCATCCTGATTGGGCTCGTGGCGGCCTTGCTGCTCAATCGTCCATTTCGGGCGCGAGGAATCAGCCGGGCGGTTTTTTTGTTTCCATACGTGGCGCCCATCGTGAGTGTTGCTTTTGTGTGGCGTTGGATATTAGATCCACGCCCTTCAGGGGTCGCTAATGATATGCTTATGCGCCTGAATCTCATCGACCGTCCGTTGGGGTTTCTTTCAACGCCCGGCCTGGCGTTGATTCTGGTCATCATATTCACGGGGTGGCGTTATTTCCCCTTTGCCATGTTGATGATCTTGGCTCGCTTGCAAGCCATTGATAAAACCCTGTACGAAGCCGCAGATGTAGATGGCGCCAACACCTGGCACAAATTTTGGTCTATCACCCTGCCCGAACTGCGCTACGTTGTAGGCGCTCTCTTTTTGCTGCGCTTGATCTGGACATTCAATAAATTTGATGACATTTATCTGCTAACAGGTGGTGGATTCGGGACGAATGTCATGCCTGTGCTCACCTATCAGTTTAGTTTTCGCCTATTCAATTTTGGCGTGGGCGCCGCATCCGCCATGATTTTATTGATAACGCTGGTTGCCTTTTTGGTGGTCTATGTGGGCATCTTCATGCGTTATACTGAAGAAGTGTGAGGAGAGAAAAATGGCCGTAAGCGCTTATGATGATCGTCCCAAAAGTTTTATTGAACACCTGGCTACGCATATGAGTTGGGGAAAGTTTATTTTTGCAATGGTTCTATTCCTCTTTCTTGCCATTGTACTCTTTCCCTTCTATTGGATGGTGTCATCCTCATTCAAAACCTACGCCGAAATCGGGGGACGACATCCTGTATACATCCCCAGTGAGTTGAGATGGGACGCCTATAAAGAGCTATTTTCCTATTGGAATTTTCAACGAAACATACTCAACAGTTTTCTTGTGGCCATCCCCACATCACTCATTGCCGTCGTATTATCAACCATGGGGGCCTACGCGTCTGCTCGCCTGAAGTTTCGTGGCAAAAATATCATCCTAAACAGCATCCTCATCATCTACCTCTTTCCTGGCATTTTGCTCATCATCCCACTATTTGCTATGCTGGCAAAGATTGGCTCTGCGATTGGATTCGACGTTCAAGACAATTTGGGCGTTCTGATCTTCACCTATTTAGCACAGACATTGCCTGTGGCGCTTTACATGCTGGCAAACTATTTTCGCACGATCCCAGAGGAAATCGAGCAGGCAGCGCTCATCGACGGTTGTACGCGATCACAAGTGATTTGGAAGATTACATTGCCCTTATCGATTCCGGCATTGGTATCCGTGATCATTTACACGTTTATGATTGCCTGGAATGAGTTTTTATATGCGTTGGTCTTCTTGAATGATCGGGATATGTTCACCATGCCCATCAAAATCAATACGATTTTCAACGATCCCACCCCCCGTCCTCATGTCGTCATGGCCGCTTCCACCATCATGACCATTCCGATCATCATTCTCTTCTTGGCCATGGAGCGTTATCTCACCGAGGGACTTTCAGCGGGTGGCGTCAAAGGATAAATCTATGCGTATCGGATTTATTTCCACACGTCTCAATGGTACGGATGGCGTATCGCTAGAAGTCGAAAAATGGGTCACTGTGCTGCGGCGGATGGGGCATGAATGTTATTTTTGTGCAGGAGAATTGGGGGGCTACGCAGCGAGGGGCGCTCTGATTCCCAAACTCCATTTTGAACATCAATCTATTATCGCACTTTCCCGACGCGCCTTTGGTCCCCAGCGAGATGCAGATCCAGCGGAATTGGTCGAACACATCTATGCCGTTGCAGATGAAATTCGCCCACTGCTGCGGGCGTTTATTCGACAGAATAAGTTGGATCTTATCGTGGTGGAAAACGCGCTGGCAATCCCCATGAATTTACCTTTGGGCGTGTGTCTGACAGAACTCATCGCCGAATTGGGCATTCCCACCATTGCCCATGATCATGATTTCTATTGGGAGCGCGAGCGCTATCGAGCCAGCGCTATTCTCGATTTGTTGGATACGACATTTCCCCCAGATCTTTCCACGATACGACATGTTACCATCAATTCGATTGCTCAGCGCCGACTCTTGTTTCGCCGTGGCATCGATTCGGTGGTCATCCCCAATGTTTTTGATTATGACACCCCGCCTCCGGGCGTCGATGACTTTAATCAGGATTTTCGTCAGATGTTGGGCCTGGGGGAAAAAGATTTGTTCGTGTTGCAACCAACTCGGGTCGTTCAGCGCAAAGGTATTGAACTCGCGATTGCGTTGGTGCGTCGCGTCGGTGGCCCAAACGCCCATCTTTATATCACGCATAGCGCCACCGATGAAGGTGTGGCCTATTGGCATTGGCTTCAAAGAGAGGCCTCTCTTTTGCGCGTTGACCTTCAGCTTATCGATGGGCTTATAGCTACGCAGCGGCGAATTGATGATGGACATAAGATTTATAGTCTTTGGGACGCCTACATTCATGCCGATATGGTGACCTATCCTAGCTTGTATGAAGGATTTGGCAATGCGTTATTAGAAGCGATTTATTTCAAAAAACTCACAGTCGTTAACCGATACCCTGTTTATAATGCAGATATCCGACCTTTGGGGTTTGAATTTGTAGAATTGAATGGTTTCGTAGATGATGAAGCTGTGAACAATGTTAAAATATTGCTTTCAGACTCTGCCGAAATCCAGCGCCGGGCGGAGAAAAATTATGAAATCGCCAGAGAACATTTCTCTTACAGCGTGTTGGAGAATAAGTTGAATCAGGTATTGGCGTCGTTCGCATAAAGCGCGCCGATTTCCTTCGAGACTAATTGATATGTTCAGCCTTACAGATCGTATTAGCCATTGGGTTCATGCCATTTATCCAGATAATGACGCTCGTTGGCTGGAAAACGCCATCGCAGAAAGAATCCAGGCATTTCGTTTGCGTCATCCTGAAAAAAGCGTCTCCCATCCACTTTCGCAGTTACTAACAGAGAAAGACGCGATTCTTATCACCTATGGCGATCAATTTCAGAGGTGCGGGCAACCTCATTTGCGCACGCTTATTCATTTTCTCGATGTCCATTTGCATGATGTGGTGCAGGGAATTCACATTCTTCCCTTTTTCCCCTACTCTTCGGATGATGGCTTCTCAGTTGTCGACTACCTGAAGGTCGATGCGACGTTGGGCGACTGGCAAGACATCCAACATCTGAAGCAGCATGGCTATCAGCTTATGTTCGATGCCGTCATAAATCATATTTCCAGAGAAAGTGAGTGGTTTCAAAGATTTTTGCGGGGCGACGAATCTTACAAAAATTATTTCATCGTCGTAGATCCCGGTGCAGATTTATCTCGTGTGGTGCGACCGCGAGCGCTCCCTTTGCTGACGCCGGTCGAAACCAATGATGGCGTGAAATGGGTTTGGACAACCTTCAGTGAAGATCAAATCGATCTAAACTATGCCAACCCACAGGTTGCATTGGAAATAATCGATGTGCTGCTGTTCTATATTGAGCAAGGAGCAGACATTATTCGTTTAGACGCTATTGCTTTTCTGTGGAAAGAAATTGGCGCAAGTTGCATTCATCTTCCACAGACCCATGCGATGGTTAAGCTGTGGCGGGCCATTTTCGATGTCGTTGCTCCTGATGTGCTACTCATTACCGAGACGAATGTTCCCCACCAGGAAAATGTGAGTTACTTTGGTGAATATTTGCCCGACACCGGGAAAACCGATGAGGCCCAACTGGTATATAATTTTACCCTGGCTCCACTCACGCTCCATGCTTTTCTTTCTGGTAATGCAACCAAGTTATCAGCATGGGCATCAACATTATCTTCGCCTCCTGGCTCTCTCTTCTTCAATTTCGTTGCTTCCCATGACGGAATCGGCGTGCGTCCCGCCGAAGGGATACTCTCATCTTCAGAGATACAAGCCTTGGTGCAACGCACACTGTCCCACGGGGGGCAGGTCGCCTACAGGACGGATCCTGAAGGAAAGCAAAGCGTCTATGAATTAAATATCACGCTCTATGATTTTCTTAACCACCCAGATGTTTCAGAGTTGCCTGTGGCTGTGGCCCGGTTTCTGGCCTCTCAAAGTATCCTGCTGGCGCTGGCCGGCATACCCGGTATTTATGTGCACAGCCTCTTCGGCTCGCACAGCTGCCATCAGTGCTATCAGAAAACCGGGAGCGTGCGTTCGCTTAACCGAGAGAAATTCCGGGTGGAGCAAATCGAAGCCTTGTTGCGGGATGAAGCTTGTCATCAAGCCCTGGTCTTTGCTGGATACAAAAAACTGCTGGAGGTGCGTCGGGCGCATAAGGCCTTTCATCCTTTTGGTGAACAGCGCATCCTTAATCTAAATCCTGCTGTATTCGCCGTGCTTCGCAGCGCTCCTGATAACGCTGAGCGGATCCTTTGTCTTACCAATGTCAGTGCTCTGAAGCAACCTCTTTCTTTACCTCGTGGGCGGTGGCGTGATTTGTTGGGGGATTCA
>CAZYSY010000057.1:0-29151 GCA_964650295.1 uncultured Caldilineales bacterium
CTTAGGTCTGGCTACAAAGGTGCCCCGCCCCTGCTCCCGCCGCAAAAGCCCTTCGGTGGCCAGCTCGCTCAGAGCCTGGCGCGCGGTCATACGGCTGATGTGATACTGCTCGCTCAACTCCCGCTCCGAAGGCACCATGTCTCCCGGCGTCCATTCTCCCGACGCGATCTTTTCACGTAACAGTTCTTTGAGTTGGAAGTACATGGGCAGCGGATGATTTTTATCAATCATGGACCGGGCAACCTTTGTTGTAGTGAATATTGTATAGAGGTTCAGTGGTCTATACCAGTATAGCGATCAAATCGTAAAATGTCAAACCCGAGGATTTATGCGTATTGCCATTGGTCACTTTGGCTCAAATAAAAGAAAGCCATTGCCACTCGGCTGGGTAGTGCCGTCTTGGTCAATGGCTTTCGCTAATTTGGTTTTATACAGGGGTGTCTATTGGCGGAACAAACTCCTCCATCCTTGTCGGGGTTTGTCGTAGTAATGGCTGTGGTAGTGGTAGTAGTAATAATAGCCAGAACCTTTACTAGGAAGTCGATTGAGAACGATTCCCACTGTGCGCGCATTTACTTGCCTGAGCGCCTCAATGGCGCGTTGGGCCACCTCTCTGTCCGTTTTACCCGATTCGATAACCAGCAATACACCGTCGGTTAATGTCGAAAGGATGGCTGCATCGGATAGCAAGGTTACTGGAGGGCTATCTAGCAAGACGATGTCAGCAGCATTGGCCAATAGGTTTAGTAGCTGCTTCATTCGTTCTGTACCCAACAGTTCAGAGGAGTTGGGGGGCAGTGGGCCCGATGTTAGCAATGCTAGCGACAGTACTTCTGTCATCTTGAGCAACGATTCAATGGTAGGATGTTCTTGCAGTAGGGCGGTCGTGAGGCCAATGTTGTTGGCTTGTCCAAAAATGGCGTGTTGACGAGGCCGATGCAAATCTGCATCAACAATGATGACGCGTTTCCCTGCTTGAGCGTACGCGATTGCTAAATTGGCTACGGTTGTAGATTTGCCTTCACCCGGGCCAGGGCTGGTGATCATGAGTGTTTTGATGGGAGAATCCACCGCTGCAAATTGTAAGTTGGTGCGCAGTACTCGATAAGCTTCTTTTGCTGGGGATTGTATTTCTTGTTGTACGATCAATTCGATATCGACTGCTGAATGCTTGCCGTTGACCAGGGGAATGACTCCCAATGTGGTCATTCCCAGCACCTCTCGCACTTCTTCTGGATTTTTGATGCTGTCATCAAGGTAGTCAAGCAAATAGGCCACCCCTGTCGCCAGGAAAAATCCGACCAAAGTCGCTAAGATGATAGCGGCGGTTCTGTTGGGACCCACCGGTCGACGAGGTAAATTCGCCTCTTCGATGACGCTTATGGTGTTGATGGCTCCTTTGTCTGTGTTCGCCAAGAGTGCTGCATAGTTGGCTTGTAGTGCGCGCAGTTTGCTTTGCAGGGCCTGGATGTTGGCCTGCGTATCTGCTATCTGGCGAGCGCTAAACATCTCGGCCAGTTGCGTTTGTTGACGTTCAATTTCCTCTTTTGTGGCTTGGATGTCGCTTTCGAGCTCTACCAGTTGTTGATTGATGAATGTCTGTCGTTGTTCCTGGAAGGGATTGGCGCCAGTAGGTGTTTGTAGGATAAGTTGATTTGCCAATTCATTTGCAACGGCCTGGGCCCGGACAGGGTTCGTGTCCACCACTGTAATCTCAATAAGTTGGGTGTTAGGGATGACGCGGACGGAATAGTCAGGCAGCCATGTCAGGCCCAGCGTCTGCATGACGCCCTGCTTTACTACATTCCGCTGGGCGATATCTGCATAGGTATTAGCCAATTGTTGCGTTAGCCCCAGTTCGTTGCTGGATGGATTTGGATTGTCTATCGCGCGCCCAACCATTAATGTCGTTTGCGTACGATAGACAAAGGGTAGTTGCTCAACCAGAAAATAGCCAATTACGCCAGCGGTGACGGATGCAACTAGAAGCACCCACCACCATTTTTTCGGGGGAATAAGTAGCTGTTTAATTTCCACTGTCGGTGTTCCTGTGGGTGGGACTGTTGGCGTCATGCCAGAAGTTTGTGTCGGTTTAGGCGACCGCGGGTGACTTTGCGCCGAATTTTTCTGGCCAGACTGAAGGCAGTTTTCCCCAGAAGAGCTGCCATGAGCAGCACCCATGCTCGTCGATTACCGGGATGGAGCCTGATGGCTTTTGTAAGGTCTTGACGGGCCATTGCCAGGTCGCCTGCATCGAGGTAGCGGTTAGCTCGAATTGTCAGTACATTGCTATAGGCTACTGGATATCGTTCGAACTCTGCACGATGCTTTTCGATATAGTGGGAATAAGCGTGTAATTTTTTGTACAGGGGGAATAACTGGTTGCGGGGAGGTTGATTGTGATCGTAATACCGCACCAACGGCTCGGAGACGAAATCGAAATGGCAAAGCCGGGATAACCTAACCAGGAAATCTGATACTTGTGCGTAATCCATTTGCGGGTCGAATGGGGGATCGAGTCGTTCGATGTACTTTCTTTTGATCAGCCAGACAGAGGCGGTGTCATAATATTCTCGTAATCCCAGGCGAACTTCAAAGACATCACCCTTTGACTGGGGTAGCCAAACTTGTTCTCTTGCTACGTCCTCCTGGATGTTGAGAACGCCGCAGCTCACAGCGCCCAACTCTGGTGTATTGGTTTTTGCAAAGAGAGCCAGTTGTTTTTCCAATTTTTTGGGCAGCCACGCATCATCTGAATCAAGAAAAGCGATGAATTTCCCTTTGCTTGCTTGCCACCCTGTGTTGCGAGCGGTGGAACATCCCAAATTTTCTGGGTGAACATAGACGCTGATACGGGGATCTGTATATGTCGCGAGGACATCTTGCGTGTTGTCGGTGGAGCCGTCATCGACAATGATCAGCTCAAATTGCGGCATCGTTTGATTCAACACGCTCCGAATTGCACGTTGCACCATCCTGCTGCGGTTGTAGGTGGGGATGATGACCGAAACCAGGGGCGATTTAGCCATCCATTCCTACTCCATACGCTCCTGCGTTTTGGTGAATCAACAAGTTCATGTAGATTTCTTCGAGCTGTTGAGTAAGAAGTCTGCCGTTGTGTCCGGACTCGACATAATTTCTACCCGCTCGGCCCATTTGTGAGCGCAACTCAGGATGTTGAATCAACCGCATTAGTGCTGCTGTCAGCGCTTCGACATCGCCTTCGGGCGCCAGTAGGCCTGTCACGCCATCCTCGACGATATCGGGGATGCCGCTATGATGCGTACTGACAACAGGAACGCCAGCCGCCATCGCCTCAAGAATGACCATGGGAGTGCCTTCCTGATCTCCATTCGCTGCGGTTACACTGGCTGCCAGCAGGATATTGGCTCTTTGTAGTTCTTGGATGACCCGGGTTTGCGAAGCCCAGCCCACGAGCTCGACATGGGACTCGAGGTTAAGTTCATGAATAAGTTGAGTGATCTTGGAATTCAGGAGACCGTCGCCGATGAGGGTATACCGCACGTTCATGCCCGAATCGAGCAACTGCGCCACCGCACGCAAGCCATACTCGATGCCTTTCTTGGGCACAAATCGACCAATCGTGACGATGTTTGTCGGTTCGGTGTTATTGATAACGCCTTTGTTCTGGACAAAACGGTTAAGATGGATTGGTAGCGGATGTGTGATAATGCGGTCGCCTGGGCAACCCAATGCTTCCATTCGGACGCGCATGGTTTCACTGATGGCAATGTACAAATCTCCGACTTCGAATAAAAAGGCGTAGTTGCGGAATTTACTCAAGCAAGACTCCTGATATAGGTCGTAGCCATAAAAAGTAGTGATGAGTATGCCGTCTAGCGCTCCGATTTCGCGCAGGCGTGCACCCATCTCGCCGCTCGGTCCGAAATGGCAATGAATTATATCATAATCGGGATGGTTGAGTGCCGTGATGGCATGATAAAAGAGACGCAAGTTCAGAGCGTGTCGACCGAATTTGACGAAGTTCAACGAGCTGAGCAGAACAAGATGGGACATCCAACCATGTTTTAGCCAAAGATAGATGGCTTTCAGCACGCGTAGGGCCATATTTTTGGGGATAGGATTGATGAAGTGCGTCCGTTCCTCCAGCTGATGGGCTGCGAACCACGAATCGGTGATATGATGTTCTGACTGATGTTCTGCGAGAATCGTGACTTCATGGCCCTGTTCGATGAGTCCTATGATTTGGTTCAAAATGAATGTTTGTGAGGGAACAGGAAAGCTATAAAGCAGGAAGAGGATGCGCATGGCGTGGGGGAGTGACAATCTATTGCCCGGGGCGTGTTGTTTTTTGGTAGACGCGACGCAGCGGCATGGGAATGTGCTCTCGCCAAGAAAATGAGGGCGGGGGCTGGATCTCTCCTGGGGAACGATGAAATGTGTGAGAGCCTCGTTCTTTCTCGATGTGTTGAAATAATTCGAGGTAGTGGCTTATCATTTTCTCTAGCGTGAAATTCCCCTCGCGGATGCGCCGATAGGCATTTTGCGCCATGGCGTTACGCCTGGCTGGGGATTTGTAAAGACGCTCAAGGAGGTCTGCGAAAACTTGCACTCTGCCTACGGGCGCTCGAAAACCATTCACGCCATGTTCGATGAGTTCCGATACACCGCTGGGTACATCGCTCACCACCGGAACGCATCCGCGGCTCATGGCCTCCAGTAATGCGAGGGGTAATCCTTCATAGGCGGAGGGTAGGATAAAAACATCATGTTGCTCGAATAGGCGCAATACTTTTTTATGCGGGAGCACGCCCAGGTATCGGACGCTGCTGGCTGGCAAGTCGTGAGCTATACATGCTTGTTGCAATGTTTTCCGAGCTGGCCCATCTCCAGCAATGGTCAGTGTGGCAGGCACAGTTCGGGCGTGTAATGCCGCCATGATGTCAGGCAGGTCCAGTATGCGTTTCTGACTTTGTTCCAACCGGCCAGCATAGAGAATGCGCAGGAACGCAGATGTGTTCCTGTTTTTTGGGGGGGACTGGGGTATGGAGACTCCGTAGGGGATGGTTGTCAATCGAGGAGCCAATGCCGGGGTGGCGGCCAATGTCTTTTGGGCGATAACAGAGCTGACAGCCACTGCAGCGTTCCAATAGCGCCCCATGCGTCGGGCATGTTCATAATACTGCTCATCATCACTGTGGAGGATGCCTACGACACTTACGTTGTCGGACAAGAGAGGAATGATACTAGCATGGTAAAAATCATAGTTGGGTAAATAGATGCAGGGGGCGTGTTCTTCCAAATAACGTGTTACCACCCTCCAACGTGTTCGCCATCCCGCCCAGGGGCCAATGGGAAGGTGTTCTATGAGAGCGTCTGTTGGTGCAGGCATTGGCTTGGAGTCTGGCGCATGAGGATGTGTGAGTAAAATACGCGCCCGGAGACCACGTTGGCGTAGCCCCCGCACCAGTTGCGCCGAGAATATATTGACGCCGTTCAGACTCCATGTGGGGGATGAGAGGATGATTTGAGTACTTTCGAGCATTGCTATCTCGGGTGACGAGGGGAGATCTCCATGAGAAATTGTTTGGCTGAGAAACCTAGCGCTCGAATTGGCCTGGGAAGTAATCCTCGCCAGGTGGCTTCTGAATGTAGTTCAGGAGGTGGAAGTAGATGGCGATGAGGACGTGTGCATGTGTGGGAATGTGTGATGGCTTGTTGGAATGCCATCAGATAGTGCTCTATCATGTCGTTTATCTGGTAGCCTCCCTCTCGCACCTGGCGATAAGCCTGTTCCGACATAGACTGGCGTAACGAAATATCTTCATGCAATAGCTTTAGTGCCCGTACAAAGCCTTCAGTATCGCCCACAGGCAGCCGAAAGCCATTGCTACCCTCTTGTATGAGTTCAGGGATGCCACTGCGTACATCACTGACGATCGGCACGCATCCTTGACCCATGGCCTCGAGCAAACTCACGGGCAGCCCTTCGAATTCGGAGGGTAGGATGAAAACATCGCTTTGGGCGAAAACACGTAGGACGAGATCATTTCGCAATGGACCCAGATAACGGATGTGACGCTTGAGCATCCATTCGGCGCTGGCGTTGAGCAATGCGCTCCGATCCTCGCCGTCGCCAATAATTGTGAGTTCCAGCGGAATCGCCTGCTTGTGCGCCGACTGAACAATACGAGGTAAGTCTAGCACGCGTTTTTGGTGCTGGACCAACCGGCCAGCATACACCACGCGCAGGATATCGGGGCGATGCCGGAAGGGGGAAGAGGGTAAGGAATCAGGAATCGGAACGCCATACGGTATTTGACGCAGATGATTCTTAAACTCGGGGGCCAGCTCCAGCGTGCGCCTAGCAATCGTTTGGCTTACAGCAATAATCAGGTTCCAATAGGCGCCCAATCGAACGACATGCTCATAGTGTCGTGGGTCATCACTGTGGACGATGCCGACAATGACGACTTCTGGTGGGAGCAAGGGGCTGATTCCTGAGTGGTTCCAATCGTAGTTTGGGATGTAGATGCAGGGGGCCTTGGCTTGAAGATAGGCTTGAAGGTGTTGCCATCGCTTACGCCAGCTCATGCGTCGATGAACTGGCAGTACATCCAGTGGAATATCAGGTGGAAATGGTTGGGGATCTGGCGGCGTGATGTCGGGCATGGTTAGCACAATGCGCGCATCAATGCCGCGCTCCAGCAATCCCCGCACAAGATGTATGGAAAAAATATCTACGCCACTAATTCGTCCTGAGGTTGCAGTCAAGATGACACGATGCTGCATCATTATAGCGTCTCACTCATCTTTGGTGTGATTCAACACGCGCCACTGAAATAGTTTGACGAATTTTCTCCCCACCAGATAGGCAAGCACAAAAAGGTCCTGCGCCTGCTTGCGAAGCGTTCCGTGAAAAAGAAGGCTGTGGGAAAGTAGGAGCCAGAAAAATTTTGCGTTCTTTATGGATAGGGCAAAGAGAAGCAACATCGCGGGCCATATCGTATAAAATTCGAAAAGAAGGATGTAGCTGCCTGGTTTGGAGGGAGCGGGATCTATACAGTCGGTGCGGATACTCAGCGCCACGCTCAGCCAAAACAGAATGGCGTAGCCCCCCAACGCAAGTATTACGCCGGGGGTATTGGGGAATAGTAGTACACCACCCACGATGATAATCAATACTTCCAGAGGGAAAACACCTCTATAAATCAGTTTTTGCGTGCGAGAGACCCCAATTTGTCTAACCCATGTATGGGTGTCCGTACGTAGGTCGTTTCCGTGATCCCATATCTGATGTAGCAAGATACTCCGAAGGCCAGATAGAAATGCCCAGGTCACTGCAACCAGTAACAGAAGCCGACCTGTGTTATTGTTTTTGGAGATCAATTCCATGAAAACCAGTCCCACGAGTGCCATGGGAAAGACATGGGTATTGAACACATCTGACAAAGTGCCCCAAATACCACGCCCCTTGAGACGTATGGGGGGGATGGCATAGAGCGGTTGCAATAACAAGATTGCGGTCAGTAGGGCCAGAATAGCAGGGGTTCTTGGCAGCATCAGCCATGGGAATACGCCTAACAGCAGGGTCAGAAACACTAAACTGAGCTGTTGACTACGTGTTAGCTGCGCCATGCCATTGCTTTTGCCGACCATCGTATCGGCCTTAATGTCGAAAATATCATTGATGAGATGGCTGTAGGCACTGAGTGCGATAGTGGAGAGAAAGAGCCCAAATAGTGTGAATGTTGCCCGGTTTGGGGGGATATCCAGAACGATGATTTCTATGTAAGCAAGGGTAAGCAACGGTGCAAGTGCGGTTTCCCACCAATCGGAAATCCGGAAGAGTTTTGTAGGGGTTAGAGTCTGTTTCTGAGCCGGAAAAAACGACTTTGCCATGAGATTAGTGCCAAATTGTCTCAATTTCTACCAATGAGCCTAGCATGGCGTGGATGTTGTTCAGTACTCCTGGTGGACTATTTACAGTGAACAACGTGGGGACGTTTTCCCAACCGTAACGAGCTATCGGGCTCATGGTGGTTGCGTCAATAATTTGCGCTCGTAATGCGTAGTGGCCCGCCACCAGAGGTAGATGTGGTATTGTGCACCTTAGCGCCCCTTCTCCTTGCTTTAAAGTATAGCGTTTCTCCTCCATTCCTCCACCGTTGCCTGTGATGCAAACACTTTGATCTCCCGTCCAAATCGAGAAACCCCAGAAAATGGGGATATCTTTCAACAGTGAGCGGTACTGCAGGGTGATGTGAACCGGCTTCCGGGTGGAGATCATGCCCTGTTCCGATTCGATGCTCACCCGATCGATGACCACGGGATTCCCGTGATTAAGCACAGGAGATGTACTGCTCTTTGGTTGTGTAATTTGTTGACGGTAATGTGCAAAATAGTGATTAACGATTTCTACCGCAGAGCCAGCAGCCGCGATATGGCCTTGATCCAGCAGGAGCGCCCGTTGACAGACTGCTTGAACAAGATGCAGATCATGTGAAACCAATACCAGTGCGCCACCATGGCTGAGATAGCGCTGCATGTGTTGTAGGCATTTGTTGCGAAAGGCCAGATCACCTACGGCTAAAACTTCGTCCACCAACAAGATATCTGGGTGCAAATGGGCAGCAATAGCGTAGCCAAGGCGCAATCGCATGCCAGAACTATAATACTGCACCGGAGTATCAATAGCATCTTGTAGTTCTGCGAAATCGATTATTGGGGCTAACAAGGCATCTGTCTCTTGCCGTGATAGTCCCAGTAAGCTAGCGTTGATGTAAATGTTCTCTCTGCCGGTGAGTACTGGGGCAAAGCCCGCACCCAGTTCAATGAGCGCTCCCACCCGTCCCCACAATTCGATTTGTCCGGCATCTGGTTTAATCAAACCATTCATCAGTTTGAGCAATGTGCTCTTGCCTGCGCCATTGGGACCAATGATGCCCAGCGCCTCGCCCCGTCGCAATTCGAAGGAAACATCTTTGATCGCCCAGAATTCGTGCGGGCGCAATGATCGACATTCATTGGGATGATGTGGAGCGAATTCGGACAAGATATCTTGCACGCCATATCGCAGCGCAAGATTTAGGTCTCGAGTATAGCGTTTTGCCAGGTGGCGAACTCGCACTAAGGGAGAATTCATGCTCTAATTTTCTGTAATGTCATGGGGACATGCGCTCGACGACATGGGGCAATGCAACGCGATAGATTACCCAACTCGTGATCGTGAGTAGCACGGAAAATAGTAATACAGTAAGGAATAGGACAGGATGCACAAATTCTCCAGCTACTAGCAACCCGCGGGCCGTCTGTAACAAAGGCGACACTGGATTCAACCTGGTTAGCATTGTGTCTGAAGCGGGATAGATAACAGGCGTGATGAAGAACCAGAAAAGCACTCCCATATCCAAGATACGTTGCACATCTCGATACAGCAGGCCCATCGGAGTCAGCAGCAGCCCTAGTGATGTACCAAATAGCGCTAAGGCGCCCACGCCTATTACCGCTAAAGGCATGGTTATGGGTAGGGGCACCTGGAACCAGAGCATGATTGGGACTAACAAGAACACACGGATACAAAAATCTAGTGCAACTTGCGCCAGGCCTGCCACCAGCAATGCTTCAGTTGGAAAGCTAATTTTCGACAATAGATAGGCTGAAGTAGAGAGCTGCCGCAGTGGATTTCGTAACGCATCGGCAAACACTTGCCATAACAAGGTTCCGCTAAGTACGAATACTGGATAGGGGGTAGACGTTTCATTGACGCGAATTATCTCAAAAGCATGCAGGTATGTCCAGAGGATAGTTGTTGCCAATGGAGGCGCCAACCCCCAAAAGAGTCCTAGAAATGATTGGCGATATTGAGCATGGAGATTTCGCACAAAAAGCCGCCACCCCAGCTCGCGTACAGCCACACGCAGATCGGCCTTCATCCTCCGTGCAAGTTGTCGAAAGTGGCGAAACTGTGATTCTGCAGCATAGATGGTAGCATGAGGTGGAGGCGAATTGTTCATAATGCGATTTCAGAAGTCCCGAACATTGTTCTTGCTTTCAGTCTTGGATCATAATCTCTGAGGCGCTTCCATTTATGTGTTTATTGCCGAAACATGCTCAGCAAGGCGAAGATAATTAAACCTTCTGCTGCCACTATACGTACAATGCTTCGGTAAAGCTTCCTGATGTTACCGCCCAAAAGCATAAATCCACTAATGGTGAGCATGGTGCTGATGATAAAGAAAATCAGATAAATTTGGAAATGGATGAAGACCCGCATGTTTAATGCCATCAGTAGCGTTAATGACAGGCCGACCATCGAACCCCATAGTGTTCTTTGTTCGCCAAAGCGTTCGCTCCAATTAACAATGCCGTATGCCCTATCTCCTTCTTGGTCTTCGATATCCTTGAGGGGAATGATGCTCACGCAGTATAGAAACAGTGTTACCACATAGCTAATCGCGTCAGGGCATTGCTCATGGATGGTCAGGGCAATGATCGTGGGCATCACTAGTATGAGGCCGGTTGTCGTGACTGCAAAAACTGGGAAGCGCTTCAGTCGTAGAGGTGGGGCCGAATAAAGCCATCCCAACAACGGCAACAACCAAAACAACGCTAATTGTTCCCACTGTTGGGTCAATAGCAAAGGGTACGCGACAGAAAGCAACAACAGCCCCATGGCATATTTGTATGCTGCTGCGGGCGAAATTTGGCCTGAAGGGATGGGACGATGAGATTTGTTAATTGTGTCAATTCCCCAATCGGCCCAGGCGTTGAATGTGTAAACAAAATTGATCGAGATCAGTGAAATGGCCAGAGCCGCCGACAGGTCGGAAGGCATAAGATCACCCGATAGCAGTGCGCTTATTAGATATGAAGAGAATGTGATGAGCGCCACATCCAAACGGTAGAGTTGCAAAAAAGGCAGATATCTAGTCATCTATTCGTTCGTTGCCTGTTGCATCTGCTGGCGATAGTAGTGAATCCCTATCAAGCCTGTCAATAAAAAATAAAATCCATAGCCCCAGAATGGCTGTTCAACAGTTTTAAATTCGGCTGATTTGATAAGAAAGTGCTCGGGAGGAGCGCCGGTTGCCATCGCAAATATCGTATTCCACGTCGGCCACAGGTGGTAAATTGGAAGATAAAGTGTGATAAATGCCAGTACACCAATGGCCAGCGTCTGGAGCAATGGGATTTGAAAGGTGCGATGAAGGATTTTGAGTGTCAAATATGCTGAAAGTGACCAGATGACCATGATGCCCAATGTCATAGGGAGTGGAAAGCAAAAGTAAGGCGAGACGAGATCCGTTCCAAAAATCAGAAAAAGCTGCGGAAAATGGAGTCGTGCCCCCATTCTGTCGATGATGGGGACCAGCAGGTGTAATATTTGTAAGTAATAGAGAAATGCTACCAGGGGTAAAAAGGGTATCTGTCGGTTGAAGAGACGGGCAAAAAGAGTGATGATTACTGCTCCCCAAAAACAGAGATGTATGGGAAAGACAAACATGACGAAAAATATATCGGCATCTAGCGAATACCATTTTGGGGTATAGGTAATGCCAAAATGAACCTCTAGAAGATTGCGAAGCGTTCCGATGCCGCCCAATATCAGTAGTAATTGCCACAATGTTCTGTCGAGGACGAGGAATGATTGGCTGTTTTTCCTGCCGAAAAATACACGAAACAGCTCCCCGTATGGATGTGGTTCCAGGATTCGTTGTAGCAGCCGCCAGAAATGTGCGGGGAGTGTGACTGAAACATAGCGGAGGTATTGGAGGATTTGTCTTTTGATGATCGGTGGTGTGAATTTTGAAGCTTCAATTAGAACCCCAGTCAGACAAAAGAGAACGCAGAGGGTGAAAGACCATTGTTTAGGATAGATATAAAATCCTAGCAAACCGGTGCCGCCCCATGCCAGACTTGTCAGGCGACGGAGGAGATTTACGAGGAGGCTTTCGGGATTCTGCCATTCTGCAAGGAGGATGAGCACTGTGCCCGCTGCAAGTGTTACGGTTTGTTTTGCTCCGAACCCTTCCGCATTGCCGCCTATCGCATCTACCGTCAGGCTAAGGCTGAGTAAGGTGCTGCCTGTGATAGTGAAAAGGAGGAATGAATTGAGTTGTTGTGGGCGTACCATAGCCAGTATTTGAATCTTGGGAGAAGTCTAGATAGAATGGTGGGCAATCATGCCTGTCCTGTTTTTGCGAAACTGTTTGTTGTCCCCGCTGTTTAGGCGTTGGTGGTTATTGCTGGCTGCAATGATGATTGCTGTCGCTGCCAAAGCGTATGCTCTTAGTCAGCAGTCGCCGATTTATGTAGCAACGACTGCGATCCGTGTGGGGCATAGTGATGCGTCCGAGACAGGATTGCTGGGAACCTTTCTACCTGTTTTAAGCTCGTCGACTGAAACTCAACTAGCTAACACTTATGCCGAATTGGCTCGCCGAGAAGTCATTAGGGCCGCTGTCAAAGAGCGCCTAGGAATCAATGACTTCCCCTTTTACAAGGTTCGCGTCATTCCAGGCACTTCGATCATTGAAATTGCAGTTGCACATTCCAACCCAGCACAAGCGCAGATCATTGCCAACGAACTAGCGTATCAATTGGTGCAGCATGATCCATTCACTAGCGGGGCCAATTCACCGCGTCGCAGGTTCATCCGTGCTCAGCTTGCGTATTTGGATGAGGAATTTTCTTCGATCGCGTCCCAACTGGTTCATATCCGAGATCTCGTGGCGAAGGGGCTCTATTCGGCAGATTACCTGGCAGAGCAACGAGTGCAGCTAACAAAAAGAATATTCGAGGTGTCGGACATTTACTTTACTCTTGCCTCTCAGAGCGAATTCGGAGCTGCCAACAACCTGACGATCGTCGAGCCGGCTCCCTTGCCTACTACGCCTTGGGATACTCGTCCCATGGAAAGCCTGGCCAAGGCTGCCGCGATTGGGCTGCTCCTGGCCGTGGGGGGCGCTTATCTCATCGAATATTTCGAAGATGTGATCACGGGAGAGGATGATGTGCATGACACGTTGGGTTTGGTTGTGATGGGGACCATTCCTATTCACTCACCAAAATCCCGTTCACTTTTTTCTGAGATGACTCAGAACCTGGATGCCTATCAGCGTTTGCGCGTCAATCTGGATTTTTCCGATGCCGCTTATGCCATCAAGCAAATGGTCATTGCCAGCATCTCCCCCAATGAATGTGTTGTTGAGATGGCCTTACTATTGGGCGCTACGTATGCTCGTATGGGGAAACAAGTTGTAGTGATCGATGCGGATTTTTATCAGCCCCGATTGCATGTTCGTCTGGCGCTTCCCAATGCAACGGGCATCACAAGCGCGTTTTTGAGTGATGCTTTCGAGATTGACAGGTTATTGCAAGCGGGGCCTCTGGATAACTTGAGCATTCTCACCTCTGGCCCGCCGCCTCCAGACCCTTCTGCACTCATTGCTTCGCACAAAATGCCCCTTTTGTTACAACGCTTGCAGTCGCTGGTGGATATCTTGCTCATCATCGGGCCGCCGATGGCGGTTGCTGCCGATGCTCACGTCTTATCTAGCTTGAGCGATGGTATCTTGATCGCAATCAATCCTGGAATGACGCGCATTTCTCTTGCCAGCCATGCTGTGCAGGAACTGAACCATGTTGGGGTAAGGTCAATTGGTGCGGTGCTTTGTGTGAAAAATTGAGTCCCAGTTGAATTCCATGGGGTCACGCGTAGCATCTCCGAATTTCAAATGAGCCATCAGTGAAGGAATGTGTTATCTATTGGGAAGGGGAAAGCAGGTCATCGGCAATCCATCCTCTGAGAAATTGTCCTGAGGTGGTTTGCACCTGAACCAACCACCAATTGAATGTCGTGCCTGGTTGGGGGCCGTCAATGATCTTTACTGGTTGGCCGGGACTAAGACTGACAATGGAGATAAAATCGATTCCCGGCCCGCTGCGCATGTTGACTGGTGCATTCGCATGGATGATGGCCCTCTCCCCAATACGTAATCGCTTAGATGAAACTGGAGTGACAGTTACACCATAGGGCAGCACGACTACGTTTGGAGGCCTGGGCGTGAAAGTTCCGGCACTGAGCGTAACCGCGGTTGCATAAAGCGATTGGTATGTTGCAGTTGCAGCATTGGCGGGGGTAGGGGTGGCAGTGATGAACCACGGTGTTAGCGTGGGAGTGGCAACCAATGCGTTATAAGGCCAGGGTGTGGATGGCCCCGGGGGGCGTGCGGTGGCCGTGAGCGCCCATGCGACAAATGCAGCCAGATCCACAGGTGCAGGCGTCGGCGTAATGATGACTGGTGTGACGGCGTCAGTGGGGACTGGCGTAAAGGTGCCTGTTGTGATGGCCACCGCGGTAGCGTAAAGCGCTTGCAGGGTGGCTGTAGCTGCATTGGCTGGCGTGGGAGTGTGAGGAACTACTGGGGGTAGGCCCAACCGTAAAGCATTGGCCTGCACCGTGGCTAAATTGGCGGGAATCGGCGTTGGAGTTACGATGTTGGGGGGAGGCGGCGTGAATGTGCCTGTGGTGTTAGCAATTGCAGTTGCAGTGTGTGCATTTGCTGCTGCGGTGAGCACGTTTTGAGGGGTCGGGGTCAGGGTAGCAACTAAATATGACGATGTGGTGGGAGATGGCAGCGTCTCGGGTGTTTTCGCCAAAATTAGAATTAGCTTCGGTCCTATTCCTGCCGTGGCCGGCCCATAACCGCTATCCCAGGCAAACAACGTTTCCGTTCCTCTAGTAGGTCCAATAATACGTATGATGATCTTATTTTGTCCCCTTTGTTTTTGTCTTGCCATCCACGTTATAGCGGTTTCATCCAGTTCCCATCGATTTTTTTTCCCAACAGCTAAATCCTCTTTTCCCAATGTTGGCAATAGCGTGATTTCTGCTGGCGCATTGAATAGCGCCTGAAAGTCTGTCGTGTGAAAATTGTCGATGACTCCTGGATGCAACAACGATACCCTCCATGCCTCATCTGCTGCGGCGTTGAATCGCCGGTCGCTCAGACCTGTCAATTCTAGGAACGCGCTTGCAATTGATTCTGCATCAGGTATGGAACTGAGATCGATTTGAAAGGCCGAGATGAAAACTTTGTTGTCATAATATCCTGCGTATAGAAAAGAGTCGCCAACATGACGATTGTTAGTATCACTGTTATTCATCCACCAACCTACTGAGCCTTGATCTGGCACGAGTATGAGGGATGCCACTTTAGGAGGTGATGGAGTGCCCTGAGGGAGTTGGTTTATTGTAGACGATGTCGCCGCCAAAGACTGAAATGATGCCTTGCTCCCTTCGGGTTTCTTATCTGCTTCTGAGATAGTTTTACTGGGAACGCTTTGTGTTGCAGGTTTTTGGGGGGTAAGGAAAAACGCCCGGCTATACATGAACATTACAAGCATGGAAAAGCTGATAATGGTCGTTATCAGCAAAAATAGACGCTTACGGCTTGCTGTATGTGCGCTACGCTCTGAATTAGCCCAACCGTGTTTTTTACCCTCGGACATGGGTTTTTGAAAGAATGGGCAGTGTGCATACCGGATACTGGGGGCCAGGCAATAATTGCGTTGGCGCACTTCATTTATTGTTGCTGGTGGCGACTGGGCATAGCAACGATGCCCTGCGCAAGGCACCGCGCGCACCACACTCTCGTCGTCAGCTAGGCCCAGGTATGGACATGTGGTGGGGGATGGTGTGGTTTGCATTGATTCTCTGAGAAGTAAAATTAGCGCCCCTTCATGAATAGCATGGCGGGCAGAGTCTTTAAAAGAATGAGCAGATCGAGAAAAACACCTTGATGCTTGATATAGTATAAATCATATTCTAGTTTGATTCGAGCATCTTCTACAGAGCTCCCATAAGAGAATCGCACTTGCGCCCATCCGGTGATGCCTGGCTTGACAAAATGGCGAGCGCGGTAAATAGGCAACTGACGCATCAGTTCGCCCACGAACTCCGGACGTTCGGGCCTTGGTCCAACGATGCTCATCTCACCCTTAATTACGTTGATGACTTGCGGTAATTCATCCAGTCGCGTCCGGCGTAGCCATCGACCAATGGGCGTGATCCGTGGATCTCGTTGGTGGCTCCAAACAGCGCCCGTATTGTGCTCAGCATTTGGAATCATCGAGCGGAATTTGTAGATAACAAAAGGTTTGCCTCCTTTTCCGATGCGTTGTTGACGAAAAAAGAGCGATCCTGGTGAGTGGGTGAGGTTCGCCAGTGCTACAATGGGCGAAAGCAGGCCCAGAGCCAACATTCCCATTAGCGCCAGGCAAACATCCATAATACGTTTGATGAAATTATAGAGGCGAAACATTGGCGTGTCGTGGCCGCTAAGTATGAGTGCTGGATCGAGCTTGGCGTAAGAGACTGGATAGCGGGCGGTTAGATTCTCGTAAACTTCGGACAAAGGGGTAATGGGAAAGCCCAGCTCCCGACAATCGAGCAACACCTCATGTAATTCTGGATCGAATAGGCGGTCTTGTTCCCGGGCCACGATGATTTCGTCAACTTGGAGGATTCGAGCCACGCGAGGCAAAGCTTCTGGCTTTCCCAACCAGGGGAGTACATCCTCCTGCTGATTTTCTGGCTTCTGATCAGCGATATAGCCCAATAGGTTATAACCTGTGCCCCGGAGGGGATTCGCGTCTGTGGAATGTCCTCCCTGTTGGATATCAAGCACGAGCTCGCCGCTATAACGCCACGCGCCCAGTAAGATTGCCCGTCGATGGAACGCTGGATGCGCCATCCCCCTGGCATATATCACTCGCCACCCTCCCAAAAGCAGCAGCGACAGCGTGATAAATCCAAAGACATAATTCCGGGCCATGATCTTGGGAGTGAACCAGGGCGTTGCCACGTAGATAATGTCGGTCAGCAGAACTGCAACAAGGATATTGAGCAGAATATGGGTAGTGCTTGCCGCCCGGATGGGGTTGAAGATGTCGAGCGTCGAACCAAAAAGCAGCCAGAATAGCGAAAGCGTAACGAACCATTTGCTGTATGCGACCACTGTGATGACCGAAACTTCGAAGCCATTCCAGCGCCACGTGGCAAACAGCAAGACGGCATTCAATAGCAGTATATCCATGATGATGAGAAGGAATTTCCGCTCACGCGGGGAGATACGGAACTGCCGCCGCGTTGTGCTGGCTGGGGAGATTGGCTGCATTGATGCGGCTAGTTCTTTCGTTCTACTGACAACTGGTGGCGTCATGCGATCCTCCCAGCATGTGTTGATACATTTGTAGTAATGTTTTTTCTTCTTCCAGTCGTTGGTATTCATACCAAGCCCGACCTGCTTCACCCAACCGTTGTTGTAAGGCTGGTTGCGCCAGCAAGCGCTCCAGTTTACGGGCCAGCGAGGCTGGATGCTCTGGTTCGACGACGAATCCAGTTACGCCATTTTGCACATATTCGGGCAATGCGCCCGAGCGTGTGACGATGACCGGCTTGCGAAAGTAATACGCCGCAGCGATTAAAGCTGACTGGGTGGCGTCAACATAAGGCAAGACCAGACAACCGCAGCGCCGGAAGAGATCAAGGGCCTCCTCATCCTCGATGATGCGATTGCGTAGCTCGATGTGTTCTGGCAGTACGCCTGGCCACAATCTCCCCATGTTTCCCTTGCCCGCAATGATGATGTGGGGAGCTTGAGATTTATTGTACGCAAGCATGGCCCCCGCGGCCAAAAGATGTTCGAGTCCTTTGTACCGTTCAATGCGTCCGAAGAAAAGCGCCCAGGGTTCATACTGCACATCGGTCGCCAAGTCATGGGTAGTGGAGAGGCGCACGCTACCCAAAAAGAGGTGCAACAATGGAATGTAGGTAAGCTTTTCCGGTGGAAAACCTGTCCGCACCAGTCGCTGTTGATACGTTTGCCCATGCACCACAATGTGATGAGCATTATCCAGGATGAGCTGATTCCAAATGCGAATGAACATGCCGAATTTGCTGCCTTTGTGCGGATCGAGATCGTGCAAGGTGTGGATGATTGGGGTGTCTGTCCCTTTCAGCGCCCGAATCAGCAGTGGGTTCCACAGATGTGGGGCGGTGAAATGCACAACGTCGGGTTCGATCTTCAGTATGGCATTTAGCACCGCCCGGTAGTCCCTTTTCTCGATCCCTTCTCGTGAAAAACCTGTGGTTTGGTTGGCAATGGGCGTGTGGATGGTGAGACTGGGTGCGTAGCGGTCTCGAGGCAGGTTGGCGGTTGTCAGCACATGCACCTCGTGTCCGTAGCTACTGGTGCGATTAGCCAGGTCTGCCGTGTATTGGTGCATGCCAAAGGTCGGCGAAAGACAAATGTAAAGAATGCGCATTATGGGAATGGTCTGGCGTTATCCGCGGCGAGCAGCGCTTCGACAATTCGGCGTGAAGCCTGGCCATCGCCGAAAGGGTTGGGAGCTGTAGCCATCTGTTGGTAGGCTTGAGAATCATCGAGTAATCGATAAGTCTCCTGAACGATGCGCCCGGCATTCGTTCCCACCAACCGGGCGGCACCTGTTTCCACCACCTCCGGTCGTTCAGTCATCTCTCGCAGAACCAGTACAGGCTTGTTTAGGGCGGAAGCTTCCTCTTGCAGCCCGCCCGAGTCGGTCAAAATCAGTTTGCTTCGCGACATAAGATATACCAACGAGCGGTAATCCAGGGGGGGCAGCAAATGCAGGTTCGGAATGCCGCCAAGCGCCCGATGTACAGCTTCCCATACGCGGGGATTACGATGCACTGGATAGATAATCTGAATGCAGTCGGCCCGCTCCTCTGCCATGCGCTGCAACGCCCGACAGATTTCATTCAGGGGCGCACCTAGATTCTCTCGTCGATGCGCTGTCACCAGAATCCAATCGCCAGTCCGTGGCACTGCATGAAGTGGATATTCAGGACCGGGCGTCCATTCCTGCCGAGCTACGGCCAGGAGCGCGTCGATGACCGTGTTGCCAGTCATCAGGATTTTGGCGGGATCAATGCCCTCATGTGCAAGATTGCGGGCGGCTGCTGGCGTGGGTGCGAAGCAAAGATCGCTGATGTGGTCGGTGACGACGCGGTTCATTTCTTCGGGGAAGGGATTGCTGCGATCGAAAGTGCGTAGCCCTGCCTCCACATGTCCCACCCGCACCTGGCGATGCTGGGCGGCCAGAGCTGATGCCATCACCGTAGTCGTATCCCCTTGCACCAGCATCCAATGCGGCTGAACCTGCACCAACGTCTCATCCATCGCATTGAGGATGCGAGACGTCAGACCCGAAAGCGTCTGGTCCGGCTGCATGAGATCGAGATCGATGTCGGGAGTGATGTCGAACACCGCCAGGGTTTGATCCAGCATCTCCCGATGTTGAGCTGTGACGCAGACGACGGTCTCGAACGCATCCACCCGGGAGCGCAACGCCTGGATGACTGGCGCCATCTTAATGGCCTCTGGTCGGGTTCCAAGGACGACGAGTACGCGTGATCGAGTCATGGATAGTGTTTGGTGGCAGAGCCGCTATTGGCTCGGGGCGTCCGCACCCAGGCCCAGGAACCGTGGCGCATCCGCACCCACAGTCCTATGCCGATACGCCAAAACACATAAAATGGGCCCACCAACATGGCTCGGTAACAGGGCCAGGGCGAGCGGGTGACAATGAGCCCCAGCAGGGGATAGGCGATCGCCAAAGCTAAGAGTACGGCTCCCCAGCCCAGCAAAAAGAAGGGCCACTGACCGAACCGCCATAAAAAGAGTTGGGCAACAAAGAGCAGAAATGCACCCGCGGCCAGGAAAGAATAAGGGGGTAAGGTTAGTTCCAGCAATTTGTCCAGCGCATCCCAACTGCGTTGCTGCCAGATTGTGCGCCAGAGGATGGGTAGGTATTTGCGTTGCAGCTCGAATGCTCCGCCATACCAGCGCAACCGCTGCGGCGTGGCATCGCGCCAGCGCCCGGCCGCCTGCCCGTATGAGCGCGCCAGGGGCTCGAAATGAATGCGCACGCCTTGAGTGACCAGATGCAGCCCATACGCCCGATCTTCGGTAAGCGATTGCACACCCTGCCAGGGAAAGCGCTCCAATAGCTCCCGGCGAAACGCCATCGCATCCCCCATCAACCGGGCAGAAAGCCCCAGATTGTCCTTGGCCTGATTGCGAATGCGATTATTCAGGCGCATGTCGGCATGCGCCAGTGCGTTAAAATAGCCACCTTCGGGATGCAAGATAATGTGCTGGCCCTGAACTACCTGCGCGCCGGAGGCTAACTTATCAGCTACAATAACCAGAAATTGACTATCTACCTGGCTATCAGCATCAAAAACGATGATGGCATCATAGTTTCGACGATCAGCTATCAGGCGTTGCAGCAACCAATTCAGTGCGTAGCCCTTGCGCCCGCGCGGCCCCGCCTTACGCTCATGCACCTCAGCGCCCGCGTCGCGGGCCACGGCTGCCGTTTCATCACTACAATGGTCCGCCACCACATGCACGTCGAATAGCCTATCAGGATGGGCCATGCGCCGCAACTGTTTCACTGTGCGCTCGATCACCTCGGCCTCGTTGTGCGCGGGAATGGCGATGGCAAAACGCATCCTTTTGGGCGCATCTGTTCCGCGGTGCGTGCGCGTTGACTCGCTTCCTGCCAGCAAGAGGAAGTAGAGATACCCCAGTCCCAGCGTGATGAGCAGGAACGAGAGCAGGAACAGCGCTTCAAGTAGAATCATGCGAGACAGGAGGGGATTTGGTATGACTCAGGTGCCGGGTCAGGCTGCCTCCTAGCTGATGCACCGCCAGGGCCGCAAAGAGAATGAGCACCGCATCAACGGGCAGACGGTAGCGAGGCATAGCCCAGGTGAGGATGTGGAGAAGGGCGTAAAAGGCGATGAAGAGATAAAGGATCGCATTACGAGAGAGGAAGCCTGAGACGCTGAACGAAATGAACACACCATAGAACATGAAAGGCAGAAATAACGTGAAGGAGAGGAGCCGCCCCAGATTGAAAAGCAGTGAGGAGTCGCGCTTGGGCCAGAATTCAAAATAATCGGCAACGCGGCTGAGCGAAAGTAAAGCGTAGCGTCCAGGATCATCGAGCACAAATTGAATGCCTCGCTTCATCAATGCTCGATCCCATTGCGCCTCGTTTTGAGGCATGGGGTGCAAGTTGGTGGGCAATGGCGCTGCATCATAAGCCTGAAAGTTGATGCCATGCATGGGATGTTGGGACGAATACATGGCATAGCCAGCATTGGAGTTGAGTAGCAGGAAGTCGCCATAGACTGCGTAGTTGCGCAAGGTGAAGGGCAAAATAAGCAGGAGCATCATCACCCCCGCTACAATGAGCGACTTTAATCGCATCAAAATGCCTACCCAGTCCTTTTGGCCGACATCCGCCCGCGACGCCAGCCATGCCAGCCACAGAAATAAGATGACCACCCACGGCAGAATGGACTGTCGCAGCAAAGCCGCAATCCCCAGTGAGACGCCCAACCAAAGACCATCCCGAGCTCTTAAACTGGCGCCCGCGCGCATCCTCGCCGACAGCGCCAGGCCGCGTTCCAGAGACCATAGCGTTGCCACGATAAACAGACCCTCGGTTTGAACCATCGCACCGAAGAGGATGAAGTAGGCGTAGATGGCGGCGAGGAATGCTGCCAGCGGGGGAATGGCGGTGAACCTGGAGTCGCATTCTGGCTCTGGGGTTTCAGGCGATAAAAACGCCCGTCGCGCTAGCAGATAAGTCATCATCGGCAGGAGGATGCCGGTGAGTAGGGCGCTGATGAGTCGCAGCGCCAGGGGGTGCACGCCAACCAGGGCATAAACCGCGGCCACCAGCGCGGTGTAGAGGAAGGACCAGTGAGCTGTGGCGGTGTTTGCGGGCGTGAAGCCAGGATACCAGGCCCGCGGGAAACTATAGCCATATCCGTTGGCCAGACGGGCGGCCAGCACCGAATAGGATGTTTCATCTTTGGCGGGCGGCGTGCTATCACCCAGAAATAGCGCTACCCCCACCCGCAGCAGCACCGCCAGCAGGATGATGACCAACATGGTTTTGCGGGGATGTCTGCGCAGAAATGTGAACATGCTCAATAGGTGTTCAATTCACTCAAAAGTCGCGTGTAAAGCCGTTTGCGCACTTCCCACTCAGGACGAAATGGAGCCAGCAGGGAGGCGATGGTTTTACGCGGCCAGTAGGCCAGGCGCAGATAGATTTTGAAGCGGTGCGCCCGGGCCTCACCACCAAATTTGCGATAGAATTGCAGCTTACTGCGATAAAGTTGTAGATACATCTCTTCAGACATCTGCCGACTACTCGCCCCGCCAAAGTGCGTCACCACAGCTCGTGGTTCATACCACACCTCCCATCCAGCTTGTGACAGCCGATAGCAGATGTCCACCTCCTCAGTGTACATAAAATAGATTTTATCCAGCAGGCCCACCTGTTCCAGGGCTTGCCGGCGTAGCATCAAGCTCGCTCCTTTGATTGCATCCACCTGGCGGGGCGTCTCGTCGTCCCATTTGTGCATAGGGTAACTGGCCCTGGGAAATAAGTCGTCCAGGTACAGCAGGCGCCAGAATTCGCGCTCGGGCGTGAGCATGGGATGGCTGGCGGGCTGCAATGAACCATCATCATTGAGCAAGCGGGCGCCCACAGCCCCGGCCCGAGGATGCTCATCCATGAATCTTACCAGGATTTGCAAGGCCTCTGAATTCACCACGGTATCGCTATTGAGCAGCAGCACATAACGACCTGATGACGCCCGAATGCCCTGATTGTTGGCCCGGGCAAAACCTACATTTTCTCGATTTTCGATCAACTGCACCCAGGGGAATCGCTTTTGCACCATAGCCGCGCTTCCATCGCTGGAGGCATTGTCGATGACCAGCGCCTCGATGCAGAGGTCGTCGTCGACCAGATTGCCAGCGATGGCGCTCAGGCATTGAGCCAGCAGTTCGCGCGTGTTCCAGTTGACGATGATGACGGAGAGATCGGGAGGGGCGTTCGTTTCTTCACTCCTTGGTGCAGGCCCAAAAGGTGCGCAAAAGCCAGTGTTGGGGCAATGCAGATTCGATTTTCGTCAGGCCGCGTAACAGCGGCAGGGGTAGTTTGCGCTGCCAGATCGGAGAGAACAGATAGCGCCAGGTCGTGGCTTTTACCTGCAAATCTGCAGAAGCAATCATGCCGCGAATTTCGGCAGGAGAATAAGTGTGGATATAATCTTGCGTCATGAATCGCCGTAGCAGGGGCCAGCGTCTCGGGGTCCAACGGAAGCTATCGAACAAAATGTGTCCTCCAGGCTTGATAATGCGGCGCAGTTCCTTTAGCGATTGCTCAATGGCTTCCGGCTGGAAGTGCGAAAAGAGTCGCAAGATAACCACCGCATCCAGACTGTTCGGGCCCAGTGGCAAGTGCATGATGTTGGCCTGGAGTTTGGCAGCGCCGGATGGCAGTTCGGCGATTCGCAACATGGACCAAGAGGCGTCGGCTGCGATCACTTGATAATTGCGGGCGCGTAGCGCCGAGGTGTAGACGCCCGTGCCGCAGGGGATGTCGAGAACCTGCGCCGGGGGCGGAGGGAGGAGGCTCAAAACTGCGGCTACATCTTTTTGCAAGATGAATTGTCCGCTGGCGCCGCCGAAATGACGGGCGTTGTAGCTCTGAGCCAGCGTTGGGGAGTAGGCTTGAGATGCATTCATGTCAGTTCATTCTCCTCATACAGCTTCTGCATTGAAAGCCCACTGAGGACGGCATGAAGCAAAGCTGTCGCTTTTTGTTGTAAGAGGGCGTTTCTCGCGCGCAATGCTACCTCGATGTGCTTGTGGCTGCGCATTGCCACCTCCAGACGAAATTCATCATCGAATCGCCTACTCATTTCTGGGCCATAACGGTGCGCATAACGTTCGTACAATGCTCGTCCAAGCATTGCCTCGGCATAATGATAGCCATCCCATAGTTGGGCAAAATTGGTCGCGGCTTTGCCCACATGCATGGCTTCCAGGTCGATGAGTCCCAGCGTGCGCTGCTCGAGAGAGACCAGCACATGAGAAACATGTAGATCGCCATGAACGAGAACGGGGCGGCTTGCACTGTTGGAAAAGTAGCGATGCAACAAACGTCGCAACTCTTTCTTTTCATGGGGTGAGAGCAGAGAGGAATCCAGAAGCGTGCGGGCGAAGAGGCGTAGGCCCTTGCCCCAACGAAAAAATTGACCAAAGAACGCCCCAGACCTGGCCCGCACATCAG
The DNA here is from genome assembly GCA_964650295.1 of uncultured Caldilineales bacterium. Lineage (GTDB taxonomy): Bacteria > Chloroflexota > Anaerolineae > J102 > J102 > M2005. Next base: position 24,199 of record CAZYSY010000057.1, read on the forward strand.
CCTCGTGCAGGGCGGTCAAAATCGTCATGCCTGCATCCAGGGCGGCGGCGCGCTGGCAGCGCTGATAGAGCATTTCCAACAGTGGCACGCCCGATAACCGTTGGCTAATGGCTGTAATCCGCCAGCCCCAGTTGGTGACAGTCTGCGGAAACAGAATCTGTATGCCATTCACTACCGGAGGCGTCACCTCTCGGGCATAACGCGCCCAAAAGGCTTCTCGCAATAAGCGGAGACTGTCGATGCGCCAAATGGGACGTTGTTTCACTACCAGGGTAGGGAAGTCGTCAGGTGAGTGTCTCATCTTGTAGATTGTCCAGGGCTACCAAGCCGCCCAAAAAGAGCCATACCAGCACACTGGCCTGAAAACCAACGAATCCGATGTTGTAGACGAATGGTAATAGCCAATCGGCCAGCAACATTAACGTCAGCGAGGCTGCCCCCGCTGCCAGCATAGCATTGACATACCCCGCAGCAAATCCTGATTGAAACCGATGGTGTAATTGCCAGCCCAGGCGGGCCAGTGCGGCCACAAACCAGAAGAAAAACGCCAATCCCACCAACCCTCCATGTGCGAACAGATCCACATAGTTATTGTGCGAATTCACCTTGGGATCCATCCAATATGCGCCCATATAGTGCAGGGGTTTTATATCGGCATAGGGGCGATAGGCTGCAGGGCCAAGGCCCATGATAGGATTGCGCATGCTCACCTCCACCACGCGTTGGATGAGCACAAGTCGGGAGCCGCCGGTTAGTTTCCACGCCTCGTCGCCTCCGGCGAATTCGTACACCGTTTGGCTGAGCGCGCCTGAGATGGTGAGCAGAACAACGATAGCCATCATAGGCCAACGCAAACGAGGCCAACGCAGCCATATCAATGCTCCCAGGGCTACGCCTATGCCCATCCAGGTGGAGGATGATTCTCTAAAAAGAACGAAACCAAAGTAAAGTGCGGCTAGAATGACAGCGATCAGGAAACCTCGCCATAGCAAAGAGGCTTCTTTGTGGAAGAGCACTTGTCCTCCCGCTAGGCTGACCAGCAATGCCCAGAAAGGTGCGCGCATGACCGCACCCGTAGCGAGCTTGGCCTCTAAAGCGTTTGTGCCTGGTAATGCTATGAAGCATGCCAGACTCCCGCCGATGAGCAGAAACAGATAAGTCATTCGCCGTAGCCAGACTTCGTTTTGGATCAAGTTGGCAGTGAGGAGAAATGCTCCTGCCGAAAAAGCAAAGATGGCCCATTGCGCCAACTGCACCAGTAGAAAATTGTTACTCACTGGCACCAGGGGGTCCCAGGTGGCGCGACCAACAAGAAGTGAGAGCAGGCTTGAGACCAAAAAGAGCATCAGGGGCAATGTGGTGCGAGAAGGAGCGAGGCGAATCTGTCCGCGCAAGAGCATGGTAAGCAGCCACAGTCCCAATAGCATTGGAACCAGTAGGGTGGCGGGATTCAGTGTCACGGCTGTGCCAGTGCCGATAGGGAGGGGCAGAAGTAGCGCCACGCCCATCAGGGCCAGAAGTCCGAGTTCAGGTTGGTGGAGCAGCAACGCACCGCCCAAGATGCCTCCCAGCAGCAGCACCCAGCGCATCGCCGCGTGATAGCCCAAAAATGCGGATGCCATGAGCACGGCTGCGGTAACCAGCAGTGACCACCTGCGGGAAGCAAGTCGGCGGCCGGAAAAATGTATCACGAGCCATCTCCCTGGCGCCCATGCAAGCCACGACGGTATCCGCGGTAGATGCAGCCGCTGATGATCCAGCGATACAGCAAATCCAAGGCCCGCGATGAGGGTGCGTGGCGTTCCAGGTGCAGAACTGCACTTTGCATGAATCCCATGGCTGGGGGGGATGAGAGCGCCTGTCGGGCCAGCTTGCGCAGAATGAGAGGCAGGGCGTCTTCCCTCCAATCGATGGGGGTTTTGTCGCGAAACATGGGGATCTGGTGGCTCAGGTCGGGATATTTTTCGAAAAGAATGACTGCCTGTTGACTGGCTTGCTCCTGCACCTGGCAATACGTGGCAAGGTCGCTGATGGCCCGGTCGTCGTGGCGACCCATTGCCTGCACCGCCCGGCGAAAGCGATATCCCAATCGCTGCGCCCGATACCCGAAATCCACATCGCCCCAGGCAGTGCGCCCATCTCCAGCCACATCCTGCATGCCGCCGATGCGCCAAAAATCTTCGCGACCGACTGCAAAAATGCCGCTGAGGCAATCCACAAAGGCAATCTCTTCCTCTGGCGCCGATGCGGTCAGGCGGGCGTAGCGGTCTCGAAAGGGGTGAGATTTCTCCCACTCGGGCGGTTGCAACGATCCCACTGCGACGGTCGGCTGTGGTGCATCCAACGCCGCGACCATGGCTTCGATAAACTCAGGAACCACGCGGATATCGTCATCCAGAAAGATGAGTATTTCTCCTCGGGCTTCGACAGCGCCGCGGTTGCGAGCCGCGGCTGCTCCCTGGTTTTGCTGGCGAACATAGCGCAGAGCAAAGAGCGGTCTCTTGGGCATGACGGACGCCGTGTCATCAGAGCCGCCATCGTCCACGACAATAACCTCGAAATGGTCGGCGGCGTAAGTCTGATGGGCCAGGCTATCCAGCGTGAGCCGCAAGGAGTCTTTGCGGTTGTAGGTGGGAATGATGACGCTGGCAAAAGGAGGGGAGATTTCTCGACTCATTGAGGAAAAGCGACCAGATGTTGTAGATAGGCCTCTACTTTGCTGATGGTTTGATCGATTCGGAAGGAGGTGCGTACGCTTCTCTGGCCCGCTGCGGCCAGTTGCGCTGCCAGTGCTGGATTTTTTAGCGCTCGTTCCAATTGTGCGGCCAGCCCCCGAGCATCGCCAGGCTCGAAAACCAGGCCTGTCCGCTCATGTTCCAACAACTCGCCATTACCCCCTGCAGTCGTGCCGATGACCAGAAGGCCCACAGCCATCGCCTCCTGAATCATACGGGATAGCGCTTCCAACATGGAGGGCATCACCAGAATGTCGGCCTGCGACAGTTGTGCTGGCATCGCTTCTCGGGTCACGGAGGGCCAAAAGGTTATCCATTCATTCGTTTGTCTGGATGAACGTGGATAAGGATCGCAGGATTGGGCCAAGCGCTGCAATCGTTGCACATAATCTGGCTCCCCTTCTCCTACGAGGCGCACTTCGCGAATACGTCCCCGTGCGGAGGAAGAAAGCAAAGGCAGCGCCTCCAGCAGGGTGTGTACCCCCTTTTCTGGTTCCAATCGCCCAGCATACAGCAAAACCACGTCAGCTTCTGCATTCCAGGAGCGTTCGGCGGGTGCGAAAGTGTTGATGTCTACGCCGTTGTGAATGACAACTGCGGAATCAGGAATGAGATGTTGCTCCTGAAGACGTTGACGCACGTAATGACTGACGCAAATGACATGTTCGAAACGTAGCGGAACAGGTTTTCCTTCCCATGCCAACAATCGCAGAGCCAGCCAACGCATGGGGGCTTTGAGCAGGCGGGCCAGGGGGCGGACCGGGCGTCGTTGCCAGTAAGCCAAATATTCGTCAGGCCATTCGGGCAAATATCCGGCCAGATAGTACACGACACTGGCATCCGGCAGGGATTCGGCACGGTGCAAGAGCGCCCGCGGCAGGCCCATGGCGTGCCAGATGAAGATAATCTCGGGCCGAAAATCCGCAGTCAACCGATGCAGGTGTGCGATTCCCTGCTTTTCTCGCCAGCGTCTTCCCACAAAGAATTGTCGCGCTGCTGAGCGTCCGCTTTGCCAGTCGGGATCCAGGTCGAGCAGGCGATAAACAGGATAGGGGCGAGAAGGTTCAGGGCCGTTGCGATGGGTGCTGGTCAGGATGGCGATGTCGTGCCCGCGGGCCGAAAGCCCATCAGCCACCTCTTCGCAGAGCTGCATATAACCCCAACCGGCATCCGCAGGGGGATAGAAATTTGTCAGGATGAGAATCCTCACACCACGATCTCCTGCAGCCACGCTTCTATTTCATCGACCATACGTTTCAGGGTGAAATGGGTCTGTATAGTTTTGCGTCCGGCTGTCGCCAGATGGCGCCGCAAACCTGTATCGCGCTTTAGACGTACGATGGTTGTTGCCAATGCGTTGACATCGCCTGGAGGCGTGACCAGCGCATTGGCGCCATCTTCTAACATCTCTGCTTGCCCGCCGACCGCAGTGGCAATGACGGCAAGCCCCGCGGCCATGCCTTCCATCACTGTGCGCGCAATGGGTTCTTCGTAGATAGATGTGAAGAGTAGTACATCATGTTCGGCCATGATTGCGGGAATCTTGCGGCGGGGCTCGCGGCCTTGGAAGGTTACATAGGCCTCCAGACCGAGATCAACCACGCGTTGCCGTAGCTTGTTCTCATAGTCGGGCTGACCACCACCAACGATGCGTAGACTCAGATTGTTGAGTTCCTCCGATCTTTTCAATACTCCCAGTGCTTCGATGGCTACATGTACCCCTTTGGCTGGGGTGAGTCCTCCAATATAGAGCAATCGTAGCGCATCGGGCGCAGGCTTGCGCCTTTGGGCTGCTGCCAGAAAGGGGTATGGATCGATGCCATTGTAGATAACCCGGGCGTCGGGAGGGCGAATGCCCGCCTGCTGATGTTTCTGACGCACATACTGGCTGACAAAGGCCACATGCGATAGCGTCAGAGGAAATTGGGTGCGTTTCTTCGTCAGGATGCGCCGAGCCTGCCAGCGAGCTGGCGCCATGAGCATGCGCGCCCATATCGAACGCGGCATTCGCTGCCAGTAGGATTCATGTGCGTTAGGAGAGAGGAGCCAATAGCCCGCCACTGCATGCGCCACTCGACCCGGCAGCCATTGCTCAGCCCAATAGGCCACTTGCCATGAAAGATTCCACAATCCCCAGATGAAAATCATGTCGGGATGAAACGCGTCCAGTGCTGTGCGCAGGGCAGCTCGATTTGCTCGTTCCTGGCCAGGGCGGCGC
>CAZYSY010000058.1:0-33106 GCA_964650295.1 uncultured Caldilineales bacterium
GGCAACGTCCACGAAAAGGAGAAGAGGGCGAGAAATAGGGCTCGTTGCTGCGCCATCCCCGATAGCTGGCGTAAGCTGCATCATGCCCCCAACTTAGCCGCACATCGCGTTCATTCAGAGCATCGATGAGCAGCATCGGGAAGTAAACGCCAGTTGATCGCTATCGGGCGCCCAGGCGGGGTTTTGCAGGCTGCCATCCAGGGCGATAGCGATGGGCGTTGCGCTGTTGGGTCGGGCGAGCGTCGCGGCGAGGACGCTATGCGAGCTGTACCTGACCAGTAGCAGGATGAGAATGATGGCGAGAAGGGGCAATTTCTTGATGGTCTATTCTCCTGGCGTCAGTGCGAAATCGAACTCGCCCACCCGGTTGGCGTAGGCCCGGCCATCTTCCGCCACGCCCTGCACCACATAGAAATAGTTATGGGCGGGATCGCCCAGCGCACCGGCGTCATCGTATTGCCAGGGGGACGCCGTCACCGAGGCCCGGGGCGCGCCCATGCGCGTGAAGTAAGGCGTTTCGCTGCGCCAGATGTCGTAACGGGCGTAGACCGGCGCGTGCAGCCAGCTCAGACGCAAATCGCTGGCGTTCAGCGCCTGGACGCCCACATCGGGCCCGACTTCGCTCACGCCCGCGGCCGAGGTGCAACCCTCGTCGTAAGGAAAATCTGTTGCGCCATCGCCATCGTTATCGATGCCATCGAAGCAGGCGACGAGATCGAAATCCAGATTGTTGACATCGAGCAGAGGGTTGTTGTAGATGTCGGGGCGGGCCACGATAAGGGGCGTGTAGCCCCATTTCACCAGTCGTTGGATGTATTCGTGGGTGTTGCCTGTTGTGCCCATGTAAACGATGACTTCAGCGCCTGGATTCAGATACTGGGCCAGGAGATGGGGCTGTGCGATCTCCTCATCGGCCAGATCGCCTGCCGACCATTGATTTTCGGGCTGCAAGAAGATGCTGGCCTTGATGTGCAGATAATCCATGGTCGAGCCTTCGGTCCAAAAATCGACATTCGGCGCTGAGCTTTTGAGATGCGCCAGCCAGGACAGTTGCGAGCTGACGGGGATGTTGGCGTAAGCGTCCAGCCCGATGGCTTTGGCGCCGCGGGCCACGGCCAGATCCAACTCTTGATCGGTGGGGTTCACATGGTTGGGGTCGTTTACATCCAGCGGGACCATGTGATCGGGGTTCCACTGCCAGGGAACAGGAACCTGACCGGCCCGGCCCCACCAAAAACCGAGATCGATGCCATTTTGCTCGAATTTATCCAGAGCGTTCAGGGTGTTTTCCACGTTGGAGAGCAGATCGCTCATGAATTGATGGGGGATGTTGGTGTAGCAGTTGTTGCCCGAGACCTGCTCTGGGGGGCAATCCCAGAACTGGCCGCCCATGGCCCAGAGCATGTTGCGCTCGTAACCGCCATCCAGCAAGCGCTGCACATAGGTGGTGACGAATTGCGGATCGCCCGGCTCCAACCCATCCAGCCCATCTCGATCCAACCGAATGTAGTAGTTGTAGCCCCGCAAGTTATGGTCGATTATGGTCTGTTCGTCGATGGGCTCGGCGCAGCCGCCATTGTCGAGACAATTTTGATAATTCTCACGGGCGGCGGAACCAAAGGAAAGATTGACGCCGCTGATGGGGCGGGAATCGCGGGGAACGATGTCGCGTTGGGCGCTGAATTGGGCGTCGAAATAGGTTTTGTAGGGATGCAGGGTGAGCAGCCAGTTGTGAGGCGTAGCGAATCGCACCGAAAGGGTGACCTGCCAGGTTTCGCCCGTTCCTACCTGGGCGCTGCGGGAATCGGGCTTGTAAACATGACTCCAGCGCCCGTTCGCATCCATTTGCACCTGCATGACCGGGCGAATCTGATGTGTTGTGTAATTGAATTGCAGCGCGGATCCCACCGCAAAATCATCATCATGGGCCACGATGACGGGCGAGTAGATGCGAGGATAGGGGCTCTCGACATCTGCATTGATGTTGAAGTAACCGTTATTCTGAAAGTCGGTCTCGTTCAATTGCCGTCGATGAAGGTATGGATGGGTGGAGGTGTTGAGGATATAGAGACTATCATCCTGGGTTTGCGCGTCGTAGCTCAGCCCCGCCACCAGAAAATCGGGCAGATTCTGGGCCGATGCCGTATTGTTGGCGATGGTGTAGGCAATATCTACGCCGCCGGTCTGCTCGCTGATGTCATAGGAGATATCGAGAGCGCCGCCGCTGTGATCGATGAAGAATTGCTCCCCCGCGAAAGATTCCCGCAGCACGTTGCCATCGCTGCGAGTGACCGAGAAGCTGGGATGTCCATCCTGCTGGAAGCGCTGAATGGTGATGTCCTTGCCATTTTGGTAGAGAAAGTCCGCGTCTCCGCCATCGGCGAACGCATGTGGCGCCGCCAGGAACAGGATGAAAACGCTCATCAACAGCACTGAATTCCGCATAGAATCCTCCTACGAAAAACGCTCCACATCGAAACGATCCAACGGCAAAGAAGGCGGTTGCGACAAAATAAGTTCACTGACAAGTTTGCCCGTGATGGGTCCCATCGAGAGTCCCAACATGGCGTGTCCTGTGGCGACAAATAGATTGCGCGCCTGGTTGCTGCGCCCGATGTACGGGAGTCCGTCTGGGGGGACGGGGCGCAACCCTTGCCAAACGCGTCCTGCTGGTATCTCTTCAGGAAGAAGAAGGTATTCGCGGGCGGCCTTGCGAATGGCGTTCACCCGACGGTGGTTGATGTTGGCGTTCAGGCCCGAGAGCTCTAACGTACCTGCGAAGCGGAGTTCATCGCCCATGGGGGTGGCTACAGCGTTCCGTTCGGCAAAGATGACATACTTTCGGGGTGCGCGTTCTGGGCGGGGGATGCCAATGCTATAGCCTTTTGCGGGCTGCATGGGGATGCTCAGATCAAGCTGTCGGGCCAGGGCCGTGGTCCAGATTCCTGCGGCCAAAACGATGACGCGTGGATGCATATCGCCCTGATTGGTCCAGACGGTGGTCACCCGTTTGTTGGCGCGTGCAAAACCTTGTGCCTCGACTCCTTCGAGGATGGTGACGCCCAGCCGCTGCGCCGCCTGAGCCAGTCCTGAGACAAATTTGTGCGGCGTCAGGAACGCATCTTCCTGATGATAGACGCCGCCTTTCACTTCAGGATGGAGCGCAGGCTCGAGATCATGAATTTCTTTCGCATCCAGCACGTCCAGGGCCAAACCGAAATCAGCCATGCGCCGGGCATGGGCCACGCCTGCTTGCAGGGCCGTTTGAGTTCGAAAAGCCAAGACCCCCCCAACATCCTGGAAATCGCACCTGATGTGTTCACTGCTGATGATTTGGCGATATAGCGCCAGGCTGGCCCTCTGCATATCCCGCAGGATCGGGATTGCCCGCTCTTGCGATTGATGATTGCAATAGCCGCGGAATCGCCACAGCCAGCGAATGAGTCCTGGATCCAAACGTGGTTGAATGTAAAACGGGCTGTCTGCGTCCAGCAACCATTTTAGGCCCTGACTGAGCACGCCGGGGCCAGGAATAGGCTCTGAGTGGTTGGGACAAATCAGACCGGCATTCCCCCACGAGCTGCCCGCCGCGATTGATTTCCCATCGACCAGCGTGACATCGACGCCAGCACGCGCCAGGTAGTACGCGGTGCTGACACCAATAACGCCACCACCGATGATGAGTACATTTGGGTCCTTCATGGTGGTCCTCTATTGAATCTCTGACGTTATGCACAAAGCTGGTCTACAATGCAACCACCGGAAGCTCCCGAAAGAGACGAAGGTGGACGAAAGAACGAAGATGTCTATCGTCTCTGTTCGTCCTTTCGTCTTATGGTCCGTGTTTGAGTCGGAAGCGCAGGCTGCCTCGTTCAGGGCTATGGGCTGACAAGTGAGTAATATGAGTTAGATCAATGTGGGCGAATTTCCCATAGCTCCACCACAAGCTGTGGAGGGAAGCCCGTGGGATCAAAGTCGTCGGTTTCGCTAGCCCGACACCCCATGCGTCGAAATAGCTCCTCTACAATGCGAGAAGAGTGGTGTTGGGCTTCACCGACGAGATGAAAGAGGTAGACAGCCGAAGGGAGAATGGCGGGATTGCCCATCTCATACAAGGCGTACGCCAGTCCATTTTGCAGGTTGGGCAGAAAATCCGCACTTCGTTGGTGGATCCATTGCCCTCCTCGACGGACGTTGACATCGAAGCGAAAGGCGAAGTGTTCATGCAAATACCCCTGCTCGATAAGAAACGCACCAATTTGTTGGATGGTGGTTCGCAGGCGTTTGTATTGGCCCGCTGTGTTCAGGCCATCGGGAAGATCGAAATGCAGGAGGGATTGAATTTGCGCAAAGAAAGAGCGCCCGACGCGACGCGTGAACGCCCGTCGTAGTAAAACCAGCTCATTGGCTGTGGTGGATTTCGCCAGCAGCTCAAAGGCGTGGCGATAGAATGCGTAAGAAAGAGCGTCGAATTCTCCCGACATCCATGGATGAGTTTCTGGCTCAGAAACGAAAAGCGCCACCAGGTCCGATCTGGGCGGGCGTTGATACACAATACGAAGATAAGCTTCGAGATGGGCCTGAACCGCACCAAGGTCTCCGCGGTTTCCTGGCAAATTGCGCCATGAATCCCAGATGGATTGGGCCATGATCGCGATAAAATCAGCGCCTATGGGCCGCCAATGTTGATATTGGGGAAAGGGATATTGTTGGACGAGCTGGGAGAGCGTTTTCGTCATGGCAGTTCCTATCCAATGTTGGCTGAGGATGATTTATTGTCACCAAGGCTGATCACGCGCGCCAGGGATATTTTCTTGGCAACGTTCCTATTGTACCTCTTCACAGAAACGCGGTAAAATCGCAGTTGCAGGCTCATCATTATTCCGTTGGGACACCACCATGCTCATTGCTCGCGCCTTCTATTTCACCATTTTTGCCGCTCTGGCTTTTTTGCTTCCATTCCTTTCACTCTATTATCAAAAGGAGTTGGGCCTCTCGGGCAGTCAAATCGGTTTTCTCACCGGCATCGCCCCCATCATTTCGCTGGTGGGAGCTTCGATCTGGGGTGGGGTGGCCGATGCCACGCAAAGACACAAGACTATTTTGCTGGTGACAATAGGCGGCGTCTGGTTTAGCGTGTTGGCGATTTTCAAAGCGCCGGGATTTCTGCTATTGACAGTTGCCGTAGGCTTTTACGCCTTTTTGTCTTCTCCGGTCTTGTCCATTGTAGACAATGCAGTCATGACGTTGTTGGGGGAGCGTGGCGATGAGTATGGGTTGGAACGGGTGTGGGGTTCGATCGGTTGGGGCGTTTCTGCTATTTTTGCGGGAATGCTCATTCAGCGGTTTGGACTTCATTGGGCGTTTTATGGATTTCTCCTGCTTTACGGCTTGCTTTTTTTGGTGGCCATGCGCCTTCCGATTCCCCAAGTGTCAATTGCCACCAATTTTTGGCAAGGCATTCGTCAATTTGTCACCGACATGCGCTGGATCATCTTTCTGTTGGTGGCGTTGGTCGAAGGTTTGACCCTGGGGATTTTTCTGAATTTTCTGTTTTTGCATCTTTCGGACATGGGGTCCAGCCGTACCATTATGAGCCTGTCGCTAACATTTGCCACCTTTAGCGAGATTCCTGTTTTTCTGGCGGGGCATAAACTGCTGCGACGTTGGACGCCACCGCAATTGTTGGCTGCCTCCATTGTGTTGACTGCGGTGCGAGCCTTTCTTTATGTGGGCATGACTGAGCCGTGGCAGGTGCTGCCCATCAGTCTGTTGCATGGTCCTACCTTTGCTCTCATGTGGACTGCGGGCGTGGCGTACGCTACCAAGCTCGCGCCTCCGGGGCTGGGCACGACCGCTTTGGGCGTCTTTAGTGGCACGACGTTTGGTTTGGGGTCAGCCTTGGGGGCGCTAACAGGAGGATGGTTGTATCAGCATGTGGGCAGTGGCGCTCCATTCGTGTGGGCGGGCGTGGCCTCACTGCTGGCCATTTTGCCTTTTCTCTGGGTCAATCGTCACACGATTTTCAAAGTCCAGCCCACCTGAACTTGAGTCTGTTTCAGGTGGACGCGTGCTGTGTTGGCTTGGCAGTTGATCGCTCGCTGGGGCGGCGTTGGGGCTTATCGAAGCCTGCATTCACGCGTCCACTTCTCTCTCAGGTGTGCAATCTCTAAAGTCCGATTGAACCATAAAGCCTCATCGATGCTGTGATGCGTGGGGCGCTGCAGCAGGATGGATAATCGGTTCATGCGGAGCATCAATCAATAAAAAAGAGACGCCGTTCGAGACGTCTCTTGAGGTGTTGTGGGGGGGAGGAGGTCGTTAGCGATGTACGATGACAATGGTTCCTTTGGGCGCCCAGTTGTACAACCATTGAGCCGCCTTGTTGGTGGCGTTGATACAACCGTGGCTCATTGGACGCCCGAAGTTGTGGTGCCAATAGGTGCCATGGATGGCGTTTTCGCCTGCAAAATACATGACCCACTGCACATTCGGCAGCCGGTAACCGGGACCAGACATGGTTTGTCGACGTACTTTTGACCAGATGCGAAAGCGGCCGATGGGGGTGCGATGCCCGGCAATGCCAGAACTGATGCGCGTCACGAAAACGACTTTCTGATATTCGTGAGCAAAGAGACGTTGCTGCGACAAATCGATTTCGATCCATTTACTGACATTGGGACCTTTGTAGTTTGATGTTGGTTGTTTGGCTTGTTTTTTGGTTTTCTTGGCCACAACGGGGATGCGAAGTTTTTGCCCCACGTAGATGCGGGCGGAGTCGCCCAGTTTATTGACCTTGACAATGGTGGCGATGGGAACGCCGAATTTACGAGAAATGATTCCCAACGTATCACCATCTTTCACCACATAAGTTTTGTATTTGACCTCTGCCGTGGTTTTTGTGTTTTCGCCAGATGAAGCCTTTGCAGCGGTGGGGAGCCAGATCACTGTGATGAGTGCGAAAATCACCCCGAGCAACACCAGCCTTCGTTGTTTCATCAATGACCTCCTGAAAATAATAGGGGAAAATGTAACTGCTTACGTACCTGGCTTCGGCCTGTTTTTTCGCCCGGAGCTGAACCTCCGGGCTACCCTAGCCAAGCCCTCTGGGCTGCACGGCTGAGCCCCAGTGGGGCTTTGCACCCGTAGCTCGAGGGTTTAGCCTCGGGCGGAGCGGCGCAGACGAGTCAACCTTAGCAGTTACGGGAAAATAAAAAAAACTAGACGCCAATCAGGATACATAAAAAGTTTGACATTGGCAAATCGACTTTTGGGGCGAGCGTCAGAAAGTGCTTTCTGCATCTGTTAGCGATTTCTCCAATGCTTCGGCCATGGCCTTTGCTCGATGCGCCGCCTCGCGGAATATTCGTCGAATTTCATCCTCGTCCGCAGCCTGGATCGCTGTCAGGCGTTTCATTTCATCGAATGAGCGCGTGGTCTCTAGGGCCAGAGCGGACACGCCCGCCATCATTTTGGCCGCCAGCCAGCGCGCATCCGCTGCGGTCAATCCTGCATCCAACCCAGCCTGGGTCATCCCCTCCAACACAGGCAGTAGCCAGCGCATCGCGGCTCCGGTCAGGCCGACAGCCCAATTCATCTGTTCATCCTGCAACACGATGTTCTCACCCAATGCGTTTAGAATTGCCTGCACCTCTGCCAGGGTTTGCAGCGAGCACCCACGTCCGTAAGCCACTGGATTCACGCCCTGGCCGATGAGCGAGAGTGCGTTGGGCATGATGCGCGCGACCGCGACTTCGGGAGGCGTCAGGGCTTCGAGTTGGTGCAAGGGCACACCCGCGGCAAAAGAGATGACGAGTTGCCCAGGTTGAAGCCGGGGTGAAATCGTCTGCAGTGTGGGCAGCACCGACGCGGGCGGCGTGGCAATAAGCCACACATCGGCCCGGCAACAATCATCTTCGAGCGGGCAGGTTTTTCGCTTAAATTCTTGTTGGAGCCGGGCTCCGCGAGCGGGATCGGCGTCACAGAGGATGAGGTGCTGGCGTGGCCAATGCAGGGCCTCGAGTCGTTGCAGCAGGATGCGCCCGATAACGCCTACGCCAATGAGCGCCAAACGGCGATCGGCCAGAGGTTCCAGGATGGGGGAAAGAAGCGTCATGGGGGATGAAGATGTCCGGGGTGGGAGGGGAGGGTGATGCTCCAATACTACTTAATTCGCATCAATGTGGCAACAAATGCAAAGGCTGCCTGCACCTTTTGCGCTGGCAGCCTGCAAGCAGTACGGGGACGTGGGCGTATCAGTTGTGTGATTGTTCCATGCTGGTGGTGGGCAGTGATTGTCCTGGGATGGCTGGGGTTTCGCGAGCTCCTTCTGGTCGAGGGCCTAGCAATTCCTTTAACTGTTCTTGCGTGAGCGTTTCATGTTCCAGCAGGGCTTGGGCTAATGCATCGAGTTTGTCGCGATGCGTGTGCAGCATGTCGCGGGCGTAGGCGTGCCGGTCCTCCAATAAATTTTGAATGGCCCGATCGATGCGGGCCGCTGTGGCTTCGCTGTAATCTCGTCCGGAGGCCAGTTCATAGCCCAGGAAGGGTTGTTCTTCGTCCGACTGGAATGCAACCAGGCCCAATTCGCTCATGCCCCACCGGGTGACCATGCGCCGGGCCAGTTTGGTGGCTTCGACCAGATCATTTTCAGCGCCGGTGGTGATTTCGTCGAAAACGATCTCTTCCGCGGAACGTCCTCCCAGCATCACAGCCAATCGGGCCAGCAGATAGCGCTTGCTCAGGTTGTATTGATCTTTGCCCGGGAGTTGTTCGGTGACGCCGAGCGCCCGTCCGCGAGGGATGATGGTGACTTTGATGACGGGATCGGCTTCGGGCGTGAACCAGGCCACCAGGGTGTGCCCTCCTTCATGGTAGGCGATGACTTTGCGGTCCTGTTCATCCAGCAGCAGGGTGCGGGCGCCTCCCAGGATGATTTTGTCCTGGGCCTCGTAAAAGTCGTTCATGGTGACTATGGTGCGGTCATGGCGGGCTGCCACCAATGCCGCCTCGTTGCAGAGATTCGCCAGATCTGCGCCGCTGAAGCCGGGCGTGGCCGCGGCCAGTAGCTTCAGGTCTACGTCATCCGCCAGTTTGAGTTTGCGGGTATGAATTTTGAGAATGCCCAGACGGCCCTGGTAATCGGGCAATCCTACGGTTACCTGTCGATCAAAGCGGCCCGGACGTAGCAGCGCCGGGTCCAGCACGTCGGGGCGGTTGGTGGCGGCCAACACGATGACTTCTTCACGTTCATCAAAACCATCCATCTCCACCAGGAGCTGATTCAGGGTTTGTTCACGTTCATCATTGACTGCGCCTACTCCTGCGCCGCGACGGCGTCCCACCGCATCCAACTCATCGATGAAGATGATGGCCGGGGCGGAGGATTTGGCCTGTTGGAAGAGGTCGCGCACGCGACTGGCGCCCACGCCAACAAACATCTCTACGAATTCGGACGCGGAGATGGAGAAGAACGGCACGCCAGCTTCCCCTGCCACGGCTTTTGCCATCAGTGTCTTGCCGGTGCCGGGAGGTCCCACCAAAAGCACGCCTCGGGGAATACGAGCGCCAATGTCGTGGTATTTTTGCGGGTTTCGCAGAAAATCCACCACCTCCATCAAATCTCGCTTGGCCTCTTCCGCCCCGGCCACGTCATCGAAGGTGACGCCTGTGGATTCTCCCTCATATTTGCGGGCTCTGGCTTTGCCAAAGCTGAACATGTTTCCTGCCTGCCCCATCATGCCGCGATTGGCCATCCACGCCAGCAGTCCCAAAAAGAGCAGCAGGGGGAGCCACTGCATGATGATGCTGAGCCACAGGGGATTTGCAGGCGGTTTGACTTTCACCACGACATCGTGGGTTTTGAGCAACTCCATCAACTCGTCATCGCCGATCACCGCAGGAAAGGTAGTTTTGAACCGAGCCGCCTCGATGGCGTTGTTTTCTTGATGAGGGGGCGTTGCGGTGGTTTTGGCGGATGGAGCCAGCCATTGCAGCCAGGGGCTTGTGGTATCGGGCGTCCAGGAGATGGGTTGTTTGAATGCGCCATGAATGGAATCGCCTTGAATTTCCACCCGCTCGACATTGTTTTGATTTACCTGTTGGATGAATTCCGAGTAGGGGATGTCTGCGGCGATGGGCTGTGCGGCCGCAGCGGGCCAGAAAGCAAAAAGATTCCAGATGAGCAGCAGAATCAACAACATCCACCAGAACCAGGCTCCCGACCAGTTTTGCGGGGCGTCGGGTTGCTGGTTGTTATTCTGTTTTTGTTGGTTTTGTGGTGATGTTTGGGTCATGTTAGGCTCCAATGTTTATGGGGTGTATTTTTCGCATCGGCTGATTGACAGACGCTTTGTGGCGTCGGGTATGCTGAATATCTGTTTGTTCAGATTGCGCCCAGCATCGCGTTGGTTCGCATTATCTGGTATGGGGATGAAACGGGTCTGTCAACCAGCTTTAGCATAATGTACGCCCATTAGCGAAAGCTTGGTCGAGCCTTAGAGTTTTATAAGAGCAACCGGCGCGCGGTTATCGATGAATGTGCTTGTCGGTTCGCTGTTTGCGCTGTTCAGCGACAAACCATCACCGGAATTGTGGCGCTGTGCACTACATCATCGACGGTGGAGCCAAGCAGGGCTGAGAGGAAACGGCTGCGTCCGTACGCTCCGATGAGGATGAGGTCCGCGTTTTCTTCTTGCGCCGCTTTCAGGATTTCTTCCGCGACGTGGCCTTTGACCAGCAAACGCTTCGCGTCTACGCCTTGCTCTTTGGCCAGCACGGCAGCTTCGAAGCTGGCTGCTTGCCGATCCTTGCGACCATCATCGACGGTCAGAATGACCAGACGACGATGGTTGTTTTTGACCAGATGCAAGGCGATGTGCAAGGCTTGCGACGAGCGTTCACTGCCGTCGTAGGCTACCAGCAGGGTTCCGAGTGGACGAGGATCGCTAACGGTGGCGAGCACGGGCACTGGGGCGTGACGGGCCACCGCCTCGAAGGTGGAGCCCAACAATGGACCACTCCAACGACCGCCCGCTCCGTGTCTCCCCATGACGATCATATCCACCTGCTGGGCATAATCTAGGATGATTTGACTGACCACGCCTGTCTCGAATGATGTTTCAACCTCGACGCCCGCCATCACGCCGCGATGGCGCAAATCTTTCAGCGCTTTCTCTCCTTGTTTTTTGATCTGCTGACGGATGGTTTCCGCCTGTTCGAGCATGATGGGGTTGCAATCAGGAGAGAGGGGGTCCATGACGCCTGCCGCCGACCAGCAGGGCGCATAGATGACGCGTTCGTCGGCGATGTAGAGTCCCAAAAGCTGGGCGTTTTCTTCTTGAGCCAGAGCGATGGCATGATCCACGGCCACCCAACTATCGCTCGAGGCATCGATGGGTACGAGTATTTTTTTGAACATAACGACCTCCTATGCAGAAAGATGGAATTCTGGCAGAGTTCCATGGATGAGGGCGTTGTCTCTTTTCTTTACTTCAGCGTTCTGACACATTGTCTACTTTCGCTGCACCGAAGGATGATATCGGCGCGGCGGGAAGGGCTGATTTGCGTCAGATTGCCAGTTCTTTCGTTACTACTAAGGTAGCCCGGCTAGAAACCACGAAGACACGAAGCCACAAAGGCACGAAGAAAAGAAAAAGCTTTGAAATTCTTGGTGTTCATAGTGTCTTTGCGCCTTTGTGGTGATTGAAGTCGGGTACGTTAGTAGTTACGTTCTTTCTTTTATTTTCCCGCAATTGCTATGATTTTGCTATGACTTTTGTCACACCCCACAACGCCCAAGGCAGCATGGCAAAAAAGCCCGCTAGCGCAGGCCCGCCCAGTCCTAAAGAGAGGGCGCTGATGATCTCGGCGCCGCCGATGAGCGCATAGCTGATGATGGCCAGACTATCGAACGACGCTGAGCGATGGCGGGGCGTGTAGCGGGCCAGATGTATGAAGATGGCCAGGACGGTGAATATGGTGATCCACCAGCCCAAATAGTTTTGCAGCGGCACGCCAAAGTATGGGCCTTCCACCTCCCACGTCCACATGCCCGCGTAAACCCGGGTTGGGTCCATCACCATATCCCAGGCAGTCATGGCAAACGCCCCTACGGCAGCCACTCCCAACAATCGCTGGCTGGGCCTCCAGGTTGTGGGGAGGATCCAGTCGGCCAGCACGAAGGAGGGATAAAGCATCAAAAACCATCCCAACGGCACCAGGATGGGCGTTAGTCCCAGGAATTTTGGTTGTAGAAATTCTGTGTAATGATACGGACCATAAATCCAACCTGTAGCCACGCCCACACTTTCGAATATCAGACTTACCAGGGTGGTTGTGCCCACCATTAACATCATTGCCTTCCACCCCAGACGCACCTTCGCATGCAGCAGCGCCACGGCAAAGGGCAGAAATGTCACCAGGAGCATGGAAAACAACGGGGGTCTGTGTCCGAACAACACAAAACCCACGGCAAAAAGCTCGTCCAGGACAAACAAGGCCAGTAGCACAATGATGATGCGGCGGATGTTCATGGTAATCCCATGATGCGGTTGCAGAGGTTGCGGAAGAAAACCAGAATGCGCACCAGCATGACGGGCCAGAAAGCCACATGTTGCATGCGTTTCACCGGGTATTGGCCCGTTTGCCAGTCGGCGATGCATGCCCGGTGCATGGTTGGCAGGCTGCGAGGCAGGGCGTTGAGCAGAAACCCGCGTGCATCCACGGCTTCTCAGCCATGTTCATCAAGGCTGCCGCCCGTGGCATGGGCAGCGTAGACGCGCACGATGTCGGCAAATTGGGGCCGGGTGTATTCGCCAATAAGCGCATCTTGGGCAACATGCAGGCCAGATTCTTCGCGGGCTTCGCAGGTGGCGGCTGTTACCCAGTCTTCGCCTTCGTCCACGTCTCCTGCGGGCGGAACCCAAGCCCGAAAATCTTCTCGTTCGATGAGCAGGTTTTCAGTGTTATCGGCATTGAGAATGAGGGTGCAGGCAGTTCTTGTGAAAGATTTTGGCATCGGCGTAGTCGCGTCTGAAAAGTGACGTGACTTAATCCCGCTCGCGGGTTGGTGACAATCGCTATTGCTAGAGGAAAGGAGGATGCAGGAGGCTCAGCCAGATATTTCGGCCAGTGCTTGGGCAAAGATGTCCAGCCCTTCGTCTAATTGCTCGCGGGTGACGATGAGGGGGGGAATCCAGCGGATGACGTTGCCGTAAGTGCCGCAAGTCAGCAGCATCAACCGTTGTTCGAGCGCAGCCTGGGCCACAGCTTTGGCTGTATCTGGGGCGGGTCTGTCATCTTCGCCGGTGAACTCGGTGGCCACCATCAGGCCCAGCCCTCGCACGTCGCCAATGACGGGGAATTCGGCTTGCAGCTCGCGCAAACGACCCATGAGGTAATCGCCCTGCGTCGCGGCGTTCTCCACCAGCTTCTCCTCCCGAATGACGTCGATGGTGGCGGAGGCTGCAGCCGCGACCAGAGCGTTGCCGCCGCCATAGGTGCCGCCGTGGGTGCCGGGCCGCCATTTGCCCATCAGTTCGGCCGATGCGGCGATGCCCGAGATGGGCATGCCACTGCCTAGTCCCTTGGCCATGATCAGGATGTCGGGAATGATGTCGGCGTGCTGGTAGCCGAAGAATTTGCCGGTGCGCCCGAAGCCCGATTGCACCTCATCCATCACCAGCAAGATGCCATGTTCATCTGCGATCTGGCGCAGCCCTTCCAGGAATGCTGGGGGAGCGGGCACATAGCCGCCCTCGCCCAGCACCGGCTCGATGATGAATGCGGCGGTCTCATCAGGGGCGCTCTGGCCGTGCAACACCCGATCCAACTCCCTCAGGCTAAACGCCACCGCAGTGGCTTCATCCCAGCCGAATTGATAGGCATAGGGGAATGGGCTGACGAATACGCCTGCAGGCAGCGGCTGATAATCGTAGCGGTAGATGTATTTTGAGGTGGTCATGGCCATGGTTTGGGCGGTGCGGCCATGAAAGCTACCCTGAAAGACAATGATATTGCGGCGTTTGGTAGCCTGGCGAGCCAGTTTGACCGCAGCCTCCACCGCCTCGGCCCCGCTGTTAGAGAAGAAGAAGCGGTCGATTTCCGGTGGCGTGATCTCATTCAATTTGGCGGCCAGTTCCACGAAGCGAGGATTGATGACCATGTTCATCTGGGCGAAGAGCAAAGAATCCACCGCTTCTTTGATAGCGGCCACGACCTTTGGGTGGCGGTGTCCGGTGTTGACGACGCCAATGCCGGAGGTGAAATCAATCCAGCGGTTGCCTTCGTTGTCATAGAAATAGATGCCCTCCGCGCGGGCGGGCTGCATGGTGGTGAGATGGGTCCAGACAGGGGAGAGGAGGTCTGTGTTGGGATTCATGTGCTTGTGCTCCTGAGAAATGGAACGTAAAGATGTAAAATCGTTTCACCATCGACACTCGCCATGCTGCGAGAGAATCGACGAAGTGTCCATTGATGTTGGCAGCCTGGGTTGACGATGATGAGTTCCTTCTGGTCTTGACGCGCAGGCCAGCGGGATGACGCTACAAGAGCCCTAGCTCCTGCAGCCGTTCAGGCCGAGGAATGCCTTCCTCACTCCATCCACGCAATTCGTAGTAGATGGGCAACATCAGTTCCAGGTCCGGGAGGTTCCCGGCGGCGCTGCCATCAGGTTTTGCGTCGTGCAACAAACGTTTTGGTAGGGTGTCATCTTTGTGCGAGATGCCAAAGCGATTGTTGATCTGCCGCTTTAGCTGAAAGAGTTTCTCTCCCATGCGCAGCAAATCTTCGGGCGACCATTCCCATCCCAAAGCGCTATTCACAATCTCACTTACTCGTTGGGGGCCCACTTTGCCTTTGGCAATGAACTTGCACAAGCCTAATGGATTATAGACCGCAAAATAGTTTTGGAAATCATACGCCATTTTGGCCGCGGTTGGAGTGGATTTGAGTCGGGGCACGATGTCGGGATAGCCCAAATCTGGCAGCGTCAGGCCGTAGCCATTCCAATAGGAGAGGGCTTCAAGATGACAGCCTCCGCGGTTGGCAGTGGCGTAATTCACGGCCATGCTCACAAATCCTCGGGGATCGTGATATGCGATCTCCATTCCCTTGCTATGGATTGCAAAATTCTCCGCGCCCTGGCCCAGCTTTTGCGCAACTGCTCGTGAACCTTCAGCCAGCCAATCACCAATGCCTTCGCGCCGTGCGATTTGGTGGATCAACGTTAAGATGACGTCGGAATCGCCAAAATTCAGGGCCAACCCTCCGGTGTCCGCATCGGTAATGATTCCCTTTTCATACGCCTCCATGGCAAATGCAATGGTGGATGATGTGGAGATGGTATCCAGGCCGTAGCGGTTGCACAGACTATTGGCCAATATGCCCGCTTCCATGTTGTCGTTCAGCACATTGCCAAAAAATCCGGCCATGGTCTCATATTCGACGCCTTCGCCCCGGGGCGTCTTGTAGCGGCCCTGGGGCACTTCCACCTCTTTGCCGCAGCCGATGGGACACGAAAAACAGTGAGTGTGACGCACTAAATACTTTTCATAAAGTACGGCTCCTGTGAGCTCAGCCGCCTTAGGCCAGGAGCCCAGGCGCCAATTTTTCAGCGCCAGATCGCCATACTCCTCGGTGGCCTGAAATCCACCCGCTGTGCCCAACAGGCTCATGCCGGTGGAGTTTTCTTTGATGTATTTGTTTTGTTCTTTGACGGTGGCCAGAAACCGCTTGCGATCTGGGTAGGTGGGTCGCTGTTTGCCCCGCACCACAATCCCCTTCAACTTCTTGCTTCCCAGAATCGCGCCCATGCCCCCGCGCCCTGCCGTGCGCACATAGTGCGATGGCCCAACCATGATTCCTGCTAGCTTCACCAAATGTTCCCCAGCCGTGCCAATGCCTGCCACCTGAGCCTTGGCGTCGGTCTCGGCCAGCAGCGCATCGCTCGCGGTGAACCAATCCTTGCCCCAAAGATGTGATGCATCTCGAAATTCGATATCACCGGTGATGCCGTTGATGTAAAGATAGATGGGGGTGGGGGATGCGCCTGTGATGATCAGACCATCGTAGCCCGCAAAACGCAGCTCGGCCCCCCAATGATGTCCCACATTGGACTCATTCCAGATGCCTGTCAGGGGGGAACGTCCACAAAACGAGGTTCGAGAGGCGGTGGGCGCAAAAGTGCCCACCAGCAGCCCATTGAAGATATAAATGGACGCGTTAGGGGCCAATGGATCCAGGTTGGGATCCATCTCTTGATAGAAAAGGTGAGCGGCATAGCCTGAACCCAACAGCCATTGCCGGACTTCCTCTTCAGCGATGGGCGCTTCGCTCCAGGTGCGGTGGGTGAGATCGATACGGAGATATTTACCTGCGTAGACGCTCATGAGAATCCTTTGTGATGAGTGGAGAATAATGAGATCGGTGTTTTGGACAACGCTCGGTGTTTAAGCAGATGCACGTTTGAAACTCGAGAAAAGTTCTGCGCATTGTGACGAACATCGATGATGGTTCACTTCATCCACCTTCGTCTTTTGGTCTATTTTCGTCCGATCAGTTGGAATCGTCTCCAAGGTTCATTTCAAATTTATATCATCAACTACTTAAGGAGAGTTGTCCATTGCAGATTATGAGCTTGTCGATTTTCCGGAGCCAGGGGAAAACATCCCCCGAATCCAGACATCGACTTTTTAAAAAGCTCAGCAATCTCTATTTTACTTCATTTTATACCACAAAAGCGAACGTTTCGTTGGCGCGAACGCGCCTCAAAATGGGGGCGTTTTTTCGCGTTTCTGACCGACTCAAGTCGGGCGCTTCAGGCCGCGGTCAGGGCAACTTTCGCCGTTCAGGTCGTCGTAGGATGACCAAGGGCGCGCGATCTGAACACCTTTCCACTGCATCTTTTCCCGCTCGTCTCGAAGTGGGGAAAGATGCAAAGATGGGGAAGCGTCCCCAGAACCGAATTCATTCGGCCTGTGATAGCAAACAAAGCCAGTGAGTATCAGGTCGCTAGTGTTTGCGTCAACTGTCGCAGGATGCGATGCGCCGCCGCAGCCGCGCCAAAACCGTTGTCGATGTTGACCACAGTGATGCCCGGAGCGCAGGCCGTGAGCATCCCCAAAAGAGCGCTGAGCCCCCCGAAATGAGCGCCGTATCCCACACTGGTGGGGACAGCGATGATGGGGGAGGCGATGCGTCCTCCCACCACGCTGGGTAACGCGCCCTCCATGCCCGCCACCACAATACACACCGCGGCTTCTCGCAGCACATCTTCTACGGCAAAAAGTCGATGAATGCCGGCCACTCCCACATCAGTAATCCGGCGCACGGGCCACCCCGCCCATTCCAGCGTCAATGCTGCTTCTTCGGCCACGGGGAGATCACTGGTGCCTGCGCACACCACTGCTGCGTATGGGGTTTCTGGCGGTGGCGTGTCCAAAGGTGGTCCAACGGTGATTAGCCGAGGCTGTTCATGATATATGGCCTCGGGCAGGCGTGTCTGCACCGCAGCGAAATGTTCGATGGCGGCACGAGTGGCCAGCGCCGAACCAGCCTTTTCATACAACGAAGCCAGGATGGCGGCAACTTGTTCGGGTGTTTTACTTTCGGCATATACCACTTCGGGCAGGCCATTTCGGGCCTGACGCTGATGGTCGAGATTGGCGAAATCAGATAAATTGGTCATTGCTTGAGCGCCTCATTCATGCTGCCAGAGCGAAATCCCTCAAGATCCAGGGTGACATAGACAAACCCCAGGGTTTTGAAGTGAGATACGAGATCCTCACGTAGGGCTATAAGCGCGGGAATCTGCGCTGGGGGCACCTCGATTCGGGCCAGTGTTTCGTTCTGAATTCTCACCCTGAGCTGAACAAAGCCCCGTTCGCGCAACCAGCGTTCTGCTCGATCGATACGGCTCAACTTCTCCTCATTGATGGAGACGCCATACGCAAAACGTGAAGCCAGGCATGCGGCGGAAGGCTTATTCCACACGCTTAATCCCAAATGCCGGGCGGCCTCGCGAATATCCTGCTTGTTGAAGCCTGCCTCCTTCAGAGGGCTGCGAACATCATGCTCCTTTCCCGCTTGTTGTCCCGGGCGAAAATCACCAATATCATCCAGATTATAACCATCCAGAAGAAAACGATAGTCGCCCTGCCTGGCCACGGCATCCAACGTCTCCCACAGATCATCTTTGCAGAAATAACAACGGTTGATGGGGTTGGCGGCATAGCGCGGGTCTTCAACTTCGTGGGTGTTGACAAAACGATGGGCGCCGCCGATTTCGTCGATCAGCTGTTGAATCGCCTCACGCTCCCATGATGGCAGCGAGGGAGATAACGCCGTGACCGCCAGCGCATCATCGCCCAGTTCTTGATGGGCCACATGCCAGAGCAGTGCGGAATCGACGCCACCCGAAAAAGCGACAATCACCCGTTCCATAGAGCGTAAGAGCCTTCGCAAGCGGGCCAGTTTTTCATCAATCGGTTGGATTTCAGTTCTTGGTGCGTATTTCAAATGAATGGTTGTCATAGGCCTTTGTATCGAAAATGTTGTGGCTCTTCTGGGTTTCAGAGGGCGTATTCTGTGGAGGCGGAGGAAAAATCGCCTGGGAGCGACCCCATTGGGGCATTCACCGCCAAAGGATTAGAAGTCTGAGAGATCGAGTTGAGCCAGATTTATGAAGCCTTCCCATTATTCACATTTTTGTCGATTTGACCAGTTTTATCGCGATGTGTAGGCGTTCCTAAAGGGTATGTTTCAATTTTGGGGCAAGTTATCTAATGATACACTGGTCAAGTGAACTCGGGCCTTGCAGGCGCCGTCCCCACCTTAGTTTCCTGCCCCGCTCCGAGATGGGCGGGGGAGGAGTTGTGGGAGGGTGTTCAGATAGCGCCCATGGTCGTCCTGCGGTGGATCTGGACGGCGGAGGCCGTCCCCTGGCCGTAGGCCTGAAGCCCCGACTTGAGTTGGCCAGGAATGCGAAAAGCGCCCCCATTGTGAAACGCATCCGTTTCTAAAATTCTTTTATTGCTACGAAAATTTTCTGATGGTAGATTACTTGTTGCTTAGACGGTTTTTCAAAAGTAAAACGTATTGTCATCGCGAGGCGTCTTGGCGGGCCTTGGGGCCGGAGTCATCTTCCTATTTTGCTCCAAAGGTTGCAGTTATGCTATAGTTCGCATTATCGATTTTACATCTTAGGACTTGCAATCATGGCCAAAAAAAGCAAAACCAGCAAAAAACGCAGACAACGCCGTCCAAATATCCCTGTTTATCAAGTTCCGGCCGAAAGCGCAGAGCGTGTTGGCGAGCCAACCGCCACAGCCACGGCCCGGGCCCCTATTTCAAATCCTCTCGCCAGCAAAGATGCTACCACCGATAGCATCGACTGGGCGATGGAATACCCCTTTTACGCTTCAGACATGAAAAAGCTGGGCGTTGTTGTGGCGCTGATGGTGCTGTTGCTCCTGGCGTTAAATTTTGTCTTCATCTACGTTCTGTAATTGTTGTTGGTCGTGATACGAATTTCAGTAGATCACGATTGCGAGAGTATGTGTCCCGCCGGATTCGCAATCCGGCGGGTTTGACGCTCGAATCACCGCCGGATCACGGATCCGGCTCTGCGCATCATGGCAAATCGTGATCTGCTGAATTTGACTGACGCCTTTGGGAGTCAATGATCCTTATCAATACTCAGAGACGATGGGCCTGAGAAGGCGGATGATTCACGCCACCAGACAGCGATTTTCGCCCTTCATCCTTCATCCTTCATCGTCTATCGTCAAATGGATCGAGATTGCACCACGACAACGAGCCAGAATGCACACATTAGTTAAACATAACCTAGTACTAAGTCAAGTCTGCTTTGAGTAAAGAAGACGACGGCCGACCCGACGGGCCGACTGAAGTCGGTCTCTATAGGCCTCTGGCCAACGGACGGCCTACGCCGTCCCTTCACCAACCAGAGACGGTCGACGGAGGTCGACCGCTGGCGCAAAGCGCCTGGGGAGTCTGAGTTTACTCGATGGTAAAGGCCACGGCCACAAGAGGATTTCCATCAAACTACATTTGACTGAGTACTAGTTACCTGACACAAATCGATTTTGTCCGTCGTCATTGGCCGAATGAATTCGGTTCTTTGGGCTGCACCCCCTCCATTGCTTCCTCCCCCGTACTGAGATGGGCGAGAGAGGAGATGTAGAAAGGAATGGCCGGCGCCGCCCGCCCGCCCGCCTGCGGGACGGCGCTCCCAGCCGCGATTTTTTTGAAAGAAGGGCTGTCAGCGCAGGCTGACAGGCGACCGGAGGTCCTCAGCCCTGATTTCACTCGGTGGACCATTGGGCATGAAGTTTGTGTTGGGTTGCTAGAACAATAACCACCACCTTGTTGTGTATCGGTCACGGTAAAGCCAATTAATTTCTGGCCCATTTCGTTTTGCAGGCTAGAATTATGTTACTCATGTTACGCACTTGCCAGCCAAGAGCCCTCGACAAAGACGAACATAGACGATAGACATCTTCGTCCTTTCTCGGGAGCTTCTGGTGATTGCACTACGAATCAGCTTGGTCTGGAACTGTGTGTAACATCAGTGATGTTATTCATCCATTGGGGGCCGTTCTTTTGATCAGGACGGCCTTTCTTTTTGGCGATCATCGTCACTTGTGGTTCATCCCCATGTAAATTTCTGTCGTAACTACTAACATACCCGACTTCAATCACCACAAAGGCGCAAAGAAAGAAAAAGTTTTGAAATTCTTGGTGTTGTTCGTGTCTTTGTGGCTTCGTGTCTTAGTGGTTTCTAGCCGGGCTACCTTAGTAGTAACTTTCTGTCGGTATTTGAAGTCGCATCCCTGACCCGCCAAAGAAAAAAGGCCGCCTATGGCGACCACGAGTGGGCGAGGAGGGACTCGAACCCCCGACCTCACGGATGTGAACCGTGCGCTCTAACCAGCTGAGCTACTCACCCGAACTGTGTCTATTATGCCATAATATCGATCTGGTTGCAAAATATTATGCGTAAATTCAACCGTGGCTACGCCATTTTCTTCTTGTTAGTGCTCATCGCCGCCTATCTTGGCATGCGATGGACCTATCAGCGCGTGGAACCATATTTCATGGCCAAAGCCGAGACGTTTGCCAGCTATACTTTGGATGACTGGCTGGCGTTCCTCAAGCTCGATGAAGCGTTGGGCGAGCCAGACGTGACGCCTGTGCCCGCGGACCAGTATCCATTTACCATCACGCCACATCCTCACCCCACCCCCACCCCCACCCCCACATCGTAATTCTCCCCCAAATTCCTGCGCTTTGTCTTCTGCCGAGAGTTGACGCTGGCGGCAAAAAAGATATAATTGCAACCATGGCTTGCGTAATGCGCCATTTTGTCTCAGGGCATTTTGGCGTTTGGCGTCTTTATTCGAGCGGCAACACTGCACATCAAGGTGCGCTTTCGCTTCACCAACAATTTTTCAAGAGGCTATTGATATGATGATTGCCCGCGTGGTCGGCTCCGCCGTCGCCACGATCAAAGATGAAAAGTTGCAAGGATTAAAGCTGCTAGTCGTGCAAGAGGCCACCCATCGCAACGAGCTGGTGGGCAAGCCTTTTGTGGCTGTGGATTCTGTGGGTGCGGGCGTGGGCGAGTTGGTGATTCTGGCCCAGGGCAGCTCCGCTCGCCAGACCGACATCACCAAGAACCGCCCAGTTGATGCGGTGATCATGGGGATTTTAGATGAGCTGGAAGTCGATGGGGAAATTACCTTCAAAAAGAGCTGAGAGGAGATTTTGCAGGAAAGACTTGAACGAATTGCTATCATTTCTGATATTCATGGCAATCTGACTGCGCTGGAGGCAGTGCTGGATGATTGTCGCGCTCGCGGGGTTTCGGCCATCTATAACCTGGGAGATCTGGCAGGCAAAGGCCCCGATGGCCCGGAAGTCATCGATTGTTGTCGAGAAACCTGCGATGTCAACATTTTTGGCAATTGGGATGATTTGATGGTGCGGGAAGAAACCAATAATACTTCGGTGCAGTGGCATCGTCGGCGTCTTGGACCCGAACGCATTCGATGGCTACGCCAGCTACCGCGTTCCGCAGATTTGTGGCTTAGCGGGCGCCACATCAGGCTTTTTCATGCTTCAGCTCAGAGCGTCTGGCATCGGGTATACCCCGAAGCGCCCCATGAGATCCGGCTGGCGATGTTCCAGAATACCGATCTCACAGGTTACGAACATTCTGAACCTGATGTGGTGGGATATGGCGACATTCATCATGCATTCATCATGCCGTTCTTCCAACCCAAAAACAAGACCCTTTTCAATGCTGGCAGTGTGGGCAACGCACTGGATGAACCCCGGGCGAGCTATATCATCCTTTCGGGCGTGCGAGATAGTCAGACATGGGATCATTCCTTTAGTATTCAGCTCGTTCGACTGCCTTACGATGTCGAACGCGTGGTGGCCCGGGCCTATGCGCTGGGAACGCCCCACGCCGATCAACTGGAAATCGAATTGAAAGAAGGCGTCTACCGGGGAATGCAAAAGTAGATGATGCACATCCATCTCAGTCGCCACGCAGCCTACGAAAGAAAAATCAGTAGATCCCGATTTGCCATGATGCACAGAGCCGGATCCATGATCCGGCGGTGATTCGAGCGTCAAACCCGCCGGATTGCGAATCTGGCGGGACACATACTCTCGCAATCGTGATCTACTGAAAATACGAATACGAAGGAGGTGGGTTGGCCTCGAACGACTGCCCCATGCTGAAACGCACCCATCAGTATGGATGGGCTTCTGGAATGTGCTATAATGGGGTTGGCGGTTGGTGGCCTAATCGAACTTCAATCCACGTCTCCTTTCTGTATTAGCGTGTAAGGCCAGAACCGAGAAGATCGCTCGTGCCAAATCGCCAAGCTGCAAAGAAAAGAGAAACACAACGATACATATCCCCTCGGTCGCCACGAAGCGCACTAAGCACACAAGGAATGCGAAAAATAGACCACATTTCATCTCAACATCTATAACGGAGAATTACATGTCTGGACATAGCAAGTGGTCCACCATCAAACGCAAGAAGGGCGCTAACGACGCCAAACGCGGCAAGCTCTTCACCAAGATTGCCCGTGAAATTCAGGCCGCGGCCCGCATGGGGGGGCCTGATCCCGACGCCAACATCCGCCTGCGTTTTGCTTTGGATAAAGCCAAAGCCGCCAATATGCCTAAGGATAACATCCAGCGGGCTATAAACCGCGGCGCGGGCCTGGAGAAAGGCGCTGATCTGGAAGAGATTACCTATGAAGGCTATGCGCCACATGGCGTCGCCGTCATCGTCGAAACGCTGACCGATAACAAAAACCGCACCGTGGCCGAATTGCGCCATTTCTTTACCAAAGCGGGCGGGAATTTGGCTGCGAACGGCGCTGTCTCGTGGCAGTTCGAACGCAAAGGCCAGATTACCGTCAAGATGGATGGCGTGGATGAGGACGAACTGTTCCTGGTTGCCGCGGACGCAGGCGCCGAAGATGTAGACTTTGAGGATAAAAACGCGGCCGTGGTTACTACTGCAGACACCGATCTGGGCGCGGTGCGCGATGCGCTGATCGAGGCAGGTTACGAGATCGAAGATGTCGAACTGGCAATGATTCCAAAAATGGAGATGGAATTGCCCGTTGATCAGGCCATGAAGGTGATGGGACTGTTGGAGCGCCTGGAGGACCTGGACGACGTGCAAAAGGTGTACTCCAACCTCGCCATGAGCGACGAACTCTACGCCCAATTGGAAGTCGCGTGAGCCAGACAACGCCTGTTATCCTGGGCATTGATCCAGGCACAGCCATTACCGGCTATGGGGTGGTCAGCGAAGCTGCGGGCGGCCCCCGCGCCCTGGCCTATGGCGTGATCCGCACGCCGGCCCATCAGGAACTAGCTCAGCGTCTGGTCACCATTTACGCAGAGCTCATGGCCGTGCTGGAGGTCTATCACCCTGACGCGGTGGCGGTGGAGGAGGTCTTCTTTTCGAAAAACGCCCGCACCGCCCTCAGCGTAGGCCATGCTCGCGGCGTGGTGCTGCTGGCTGTAGCCCAACAGGGCATTCCCTTATTCCACTACAAACCCACCCAGGTCAAACAAGCTGTTACCGGTTATGGCGGCGCGGATAAACGTCAGATTCAGGAGATGATGCGAATGCTGTTGGGGCTAGAGAAAATTCCCCGCCCCGACGACGCTGCCGACGCCTTGGCCATCGCCTTGTGCCACCTAAACTCGGCCTGGGCTTATTGAACGGTCAGGTAATTCACATCACCTGCTTTCATCCACCTTCATCCTATCGTTGCTAACTCTCAGATTGTTGTTTTTGGCTCAATAGGATTTTACGGGGGCTTGCATTTCCGAAAGGGGCAAAGACAACGCCCCCTGAATTCCGAAAGAGCCCATTTTTTCTCACTCCTGCCTTCATTCTTATGATTAGTCGTCTGCGGGGGCGCATCGAGTATGTGGCCGCCGATCACATCATTGTGGATATCGGGTCAATGGGCCTGGTGGTGTTCGTTCCTGCCGATCAACTGGCCGGATATCAGGTGGGGCAGCCTGTGGCGCTGTTCACCCACCTACACATTCGTGAGCAGGAATTCACATTATTTGGTTTTGCCAGCGAAGAAGACCTGGAACTATTTTTGGTGTTGCTGGGCGTCAGTGGCGTAGGACCGAAGCTGGCATTGAGCATCCTTTCCACCCTCCCGCCCGACACCATTCGTTTGGCTGTGGTCAATGACGAGCCAGGACTGCTGACTCGAGTGCCTGGCATTGGCCCCAAAAGCGCCAAGAAAATCCTTTTTCATCTCAAAGACAAGATGGGCGCGCCAGAGTTCGAGGGAGTGGGTGCGGTTCCACTCACCGATGAAGATGGGGAAATCATTGAGGCGCTCACAGCGCTGGGGTACAGCATCGTCGAGGCCCAACGAGCAGTGCAGGCTATTCCCAAGGATGTGACCGGGGTGGAAGAACGCCTGCGAGCGGCCTTGGCGCAATTGATGCCCTGATCCATATCCGCTGGCAAAAGGCGCAAGCATGGTGGATTTCTTCCTACTTTGCATCTTGGAGATTTCAATGCGGTGATGTTCATCGCAGGAGTGCATCATGTCATCTGTTCTCCCATACACCAATCATGATGTTGCGCAGCATTTACGGCTGATCGCCAACCTGAAAGAAATCAAAGGCGAAGGACGCTTCCATTATCTCGCGTTTCGAAACGCGGCCGAAGTAGTGGATAATCTGAGCGCAGATATTCGCGAGATCGCGGCCGCTGGCCGCTTGACCGAGCTCCCCGGCGTGGGCAAAGGCGTGGCCGAAGTGATTCGCCAGTTTCTGGCTACAGGCGATAGCGAACTGGCGCAAAATTTGCGCGACCAGGTTCCTGTGAGTCTGGTGAAATTGTTGGAAGTGGAGGGGCTGGGGGCCAAAAAAGTCGCCCGATTGTGGCAAGAGCTGGGCATTACCACCCTGGATGAACTCGAAGCCGCGGCCAACGCCGGAAGGATTCGTCAGCTCAAGGGATTTGGAGCCAGATCCGAAGCGAAAATTCTCAAAGGAATTGAGCTGTTGGCGCAGCGCAGCGACGACCGCACCCCGTTGGGCGTGGCTCGCCCCATCGCTCTTGAGTTGATTGAAACCCTGCGGGCTGCGCTCTCCGCAGAGGTCATCACCGCAATCGAGCCCGCGGGCAGCGTGCGCCGCTGGAAGGAGACCGTAGGGGATTTGGATATCCTGGTCGTCACTGCGCGGCCTCGGGAGGTCATGGCCGCGTTTTGTGGGCTGCCGCAGGTGGTTGAGACGCTGTGGTGCGGGGAGAGCAAAAGCCGCGTGCGCTTGCGGCAAGGGTTGGAGTGCGATCTTCGAGCTGTCGCCCGGCAGCATTGGGGAGCCGCATTGCAATATTTTACCGGCAGCAAACAGCACAATATCGAACTACGCGAGTGGGCGTTGAAACAGGGATGGAGCTTGAGTGAATATGGTTTAGAAGCCACGGGCAAGGGAGACGCGCCTGCGGGTGAAAAACGGTATTTTGAGCATGAAGAATCCCTGTATAACTTTTTAGGTTTGGATTGGATGCCACCAGAGATGCGCGAAGCGCGCGGCGAAATTTCGTTAGCCCAGACGCATCATCTGCCCAAACTCATCACCCTAAACGACGTCTGCGGAGAATTGCACGGTCATTCCAATTGGAGTGACGGTAAAGCAAGCATCCGCGAGATGGCTGAGGCAGCCATGGCCCGTGGCTACCACTATTGGCTTTTGAGCGACCATAGCATTGGCCTGGGCGTGACACGAGGCGTGGATGCCGAAAAGCTGGCCGAACAACGTCGTATCATAGACGAGTTGAACCAGGAATGGTTTCGAGCGGGCGTAGATTTCCATCTGCTTCTGGGAGTGGAGTTGGAGATTTTGGCTGATGGGCGTCTGGCGCTGCCCGATAGCGTATTGGCTGAGCTGGATGTGGTGGTAGCCAGCATTCACAGCAGCCTGCGCCAGGAGCGGGAGATCATCACTCGCCGGGCGCTGCGCGCCATCCATAATCCTCATGTGGATATCCTGGGGCACCCCACCGGCCGTATGTTGGGCCGTCGTCCTCCTGCCGATATCGATATGGAGCAGGTGCTGCACGCTTGCGCCGAAACGGGCACAATCGTCGAGATCAATGCACATCCCGCCCGTCTGGACCTGAACGACATCTATGCGCGTCGGGCTGTGGAGTTGGGATGCAAGATCGCCATCAGCACCGATGCGCATCGGCCAGAACACATGGATTATCTCGAATATGGTGTGGCTATGGCCCGACGCGCGTGGTTGTCGCCGGAAAACATCATCAACACGCTGCCTTTGAAAGTCATGCTGCAATCACTGAAACGCCAGCGAGAATTTTTGTAGTCTATCTAACTATGCTATAATCGATTTTTAATGGTGGGGGTTCTTGTGACCCCAGGGAGCCGCCAGTACAATCTCTCGCCACACTTTTTGTGTCATCTGTGAACATCCTAAATGTGAGGAATAAGAAAATGAGTCAAAGTTTTACCGATTTAGGCTTAACGCCTGAGCTGATCGCGGGGCTTGAGGCAATGGGCCTCGAAAAACCAACTGCGTTACAGGTCGAAGTCATTCCGCACCTTCTTGCCGGGCGGGATGTCGTGGCTGAAGCGCCTTCCGGAAGTGGCCGCACCACTGCTTACGCTCTTCCCATTTTGCAGACGCTGGATGCGGAAGTTAGCGGTCCACAGGTCATTGTGTTGGTGGGCGGCAGTGACAACGCCATCCGCGCGGGTTCACTCTTTCAACTTCTAAACCCGCACAAGCACTTGCGCGTAGTTTCGCTGTATGCTGGCCGTTCGCTTGCCCGCGAGGCCGAGCAATTGGATGAAACCGCTGCGATTATTGTGGGCACGCCGCCTCGCATTCGCGAACATGTCAATCGCGAAGCCATGAGCCTGGACAATGTACAGTTTGTGGTGATTGAGGATATCGATTATCTACTTTCTCGCCGGCAACAATCGGTTATCGAGGAGCTGTTCGATAACATGCCCGCCGGGCGGCAAACCACTCTCTTTGCTGCGAAAGTCGAGGAGCTGTTGCACGATTTTGCCGATGAACATCTCTTCGAGCCCGTTTTCTTGCAGCGAGAGCCTGTGGCTATTACTGTTCCCCTGATCAATCATCGCTATCAGACGATTCCCTCGGGAGATAAAGACGACGCCTTGATTCGGTTGTTGGATGGGGAGAACATTTCCCAGGCATTGATCTTTGTTCGGCTGCGCCCACAGACCAACGCCATCGCCTTCGCACTCCAGACCCGTGGTTATAACAGCGCTTCCCTGCACGCGGGTATGGACGCCAGCGAACGCGAGGACGCCTTGCTGAAATGGCGTGAGGGCCTGGTCGATTTTCTGGTGATGACCGATGCGGCAGCGGAAGAGCTGACGCTCGAATCGCCCTATGTGATCAGCTACGACACCGCCACCGACATCCAGAGTTACGCACTCCGCTGCCGATTGGTGGAGGAGAACGGCGTGCATTTCTCTTTGGTGTTGGGGCGCGAACGCGCGTTGCTCAACGAAATCGAGACCGCTTTGGGGCAACGCATTCGCGCCGTGCTTTCGCCCACCCGGGCCACAGTCGTCGCCCAAAAAGCCGAGGCGTACAAGCAACGCATCAAGAGCATTGTGCAGCGCGAACACCTGGAGCCGTACATGCTGTTGCTGAATGATCTGGCCCGAGAGGGCTTCGATTGGTCGGAAATTGCCGCGGCGGCAATGATTCTGAGCCAGAAACCTCAGGAAACCGAGCGCGTATTCTCGCGAGAACGGCGTCCAGACACGCGCCGTCAATCTACAAGCTCCTACAGGCCCAGCACCCCACGTCCGCCACAACGTGAGCGTTTTTATGAAGATCGCGAAGTTGAGGAGGGGTATGTGCGGTTGGTTATGGATGCTGGCTATGATATCGGCGTGCGCCCCAAAGATATCGTGGGGGCCATCGCCAACGAGGCCAACGTGCCTGGACGGGCTGTAGGCAATATCGACATTCGCGATCGCTACACCTACATCGAGGTGCAGCAGGAATATGTTGATCGCATCCTTTCACGGGTCCCGAACACGCGTTTACGTGGTCGTAACGTCTCATTCCGCAAAGTCTAGGAGGCGTCGTCATGCGTCTTTCATTGCGAAAACCTCCAGAAGATACCTGGGAAATCCGTCCAGATCAATACATCTGGCTGGAAAATGTCGGAGACAAGCATCTAGTGTTGCATCTTGCTTCGGGCGATTTTCGTTTCGACAAAGGGCGGAAATATCGTTTCCGCAAAGATGTCCTGGATGATCCCGAAATTCACGCCCTGTTGGACGCGCGTAAGCTGCTCATCCTGGACGAGTAGCATTTTGTCGGCCACCCTCAACCGCCCGCGGCTTTGTGCTTAGCGGGCGGTTTGCTTTTGCCCGGATTGAGAAGTAGGATCGGTTGACGCCTTCTCCGCTCAGATGTTAAATGTTGACTCCGCCTATGAAACTCGTACTCATCGATGGCCATTCATTGGCCTACCGCGCCTTTTTCGCTCTGCCGCCCGATATGGCCACCAGCAAGGGCGAGCTTACCAACGCCGTGTATGGGTTTGTCTCCATGCTCTTGAACGTTATGCGAGATCACAAACCCACCCATATGGCCGTTGCTTTCGATGTTGGCCGCAGCTTTCGCCATGACAAGTTCGAAGCCTACAAGGCCACCAGAGAACGCATTCCTGACGAGCTGTCGATTCAGATTCAACGCATTCAGGAAATCATCGAGGCGTT
This sequence comes from uncultured Caldilineales bacterium, assembly GCA_964650295.1. GTDB lineage: Bacteria > Chloroflexota > Anaerolineae > J102 > J102 > M2005. The sequence continues at coordinate 29,334 of CAZYSY010000058.1, forward strand.
CCATATTCCAATCTACACCAAAGAGGGATATGAAGCTGATGATGTGCTGGCCACGTTGGCGCATCTGGCCGAACCCAATGATGTGCTTTCGCTCATCACCACTGGCGATCGCGATCTGTTGCAGGTTGTGGATGAAAAGATATGGGTGTTGACTTCGGGCCGCAAGTTTTCCGATGTCATCATCTACACGCCAGAAAAAGTGCATGAACGCTATCACCTTTCGCCCAGGCAGATCGTGGATTACAAGGCGCTGGTGGGCGATAAATCTGATAACATCCCTGGCGTGCGAGGCATTGGCGATAAGACGGCAGTAAAACTATTGCAACAATGGGGCGATCTCGATAACATCTATGCCCATATCGACGAAGTGACGCCCACCCGCGTGCGCAACGCCTTGCTCAAGGGCAAGGAGGATGCGTATCTTTCTCGGGCATTGGCCACCATCGTGGATGTGCCCGATATCGAGCTCGACCTGGCCGCGTGCGAGTTCGGCAATTACGACCGTCAGCGCATCCTGGCGTTGTTCACCGAATTAGAATTCCGCACGCTTATTTCACGGTTGCCCGAATCGCCAGGGCATGGCGTACAGCAGCTGGGATTGTTTGGCGAGAACGGAGCATTTCAGGATTCGAACGCTCCGAGCGGCTACCGAGCCATAACGGCCTCCGCTGATCTGCACGACATCCTTCCCCACCTGACCTCGGCCAATCCCCTGGCCTTCGACGTCGAAACCACCGGAGTGGATGAACACCGGGCGGGTCTGGTGGGACTGGCCTTGGGGTGGGGCCAGGGTCCAGAGGCTAATGTTTATGTGCCGGTCACTCATCGTGATGGCGAGCAGCTTTCATTACGTGAGATTCAACAGGTCATTGGTCCAGTGCTGGCAGATGATCGCCATGATAAATTGGCTCACAACGCCAAATACGATCTCATCGTCTGCCGTCGGCATGGGCTGGATGTGCGAGGCCGTTTCATCGACACGATGATCGGTGAATTTTTGTTGGATCCAGGCAGTCGCAGCCTGGGATTGAAGGCGCTGGCGATCAAATACCTGGGCGTGGAGATGACGCCCATCGCGGAGCTCATCGGCAAAGGACGCAATCAGACCACCATGGATAAGGTCTCTATCGGTCGGGTGACAGATTATGCAGCGGCGGATGTGGATATGACGCGGCGCATTTGGGAGAAAATTCACCCGCAACTGGAGCACACCGGCCTGATCAAGTTGTTTTGGGAGCTGGAAATGCCTCTGATTCCGGTGTTGGCGGATATGGAAATGCACGGCGTGCTCCTGGATGCGGGCTACCTTCATGAGATGGCAAAGGAGCTTCGGGGCCGTCTGGAGCAATTGGCGAGTGAGATTTATGATTACGTGGGGTATGAGTTCAATCTCAACTCCACCCAGCAACTTTCGGACGCACTATTCGGAACGCTGGGGTTGCCCTCGCGAGGGTTGAAAAAGACCAAAAGCGGACATTTTTCCACCGCAGCCTCAGTGCTCGAAAGCCTGAAGGGCGCGCATCCGGTGATGGAATTGTTGCTGGAATACCGGCAGCTGACCAAGCTGCTGAATACCTACGTCGAGGCCCTTCCCCGGCTGATCAATCCTGAGACAGGACGCATTCACACCTCGTTCGACCAGACGGGCGCTGAAACCGGACGCATCTCCTCCAATAATCCCAATTTGCAAAACATCCCGGTGCGTTCAGAGCTGGGCAGACGTATCCGTAAGGCTTTCATTGCGCCCCCCGAACACTATCTGCTGGCCGTGGACTACTCCCAGGTGGAATTGCGCATCCTGGCCCATATCTCGGGCGACGAGCGCATGTTGGAGGCTTTCGCCCAAGGTCTGGATATCCATGCCGCCACCGCAAGCCTGGTGTATGGCGTGCCCATCGAAGAGGTGACCTCCCAACAGCGTTCAGTGGCCAAGATGATGAATTTTGCCACCTCGTATGGAGTCAGCGCATATGGGCTTTCTACCCGGGCAGGCTTGAGCATGGAAGAAGCCCGGCATTTCATGGACACCTACTTTTCCACCTATCCTGGCGTCAAACGCTATCTCGAAGAGACCATTGCCCTGGCTCGTGAGCTGGGCTATGTGGAGACGTTATTGGGGCGTCGCCGCTATTTTCCCATCCTCAAGGCGGGAGTGCGGGCCTCGCAACAGGCCCGAGCCGCGGCCGAACGGGCGGCCATCAACTTTCCCATCCAGGGCTCTGCGGCCGATATTCTCAAAATTGCCTTGCGGGAAGTGCACCGCAAACTCAGAGAACAGGGTTTCGCTGCGCGCATGATCTTGCAAGTGCATGACGAATTGGTGCTGGAAACGCCCATTGCCGAAATGGAAGATGTGGCGCCCCTGGTGGTGCAAACCATGGAGTCCGCCTATGCGCTGAAAGCATCGCTCAAGGCCGAGCCTGAATATGGCCCCAATTGGTATGATATGCAGCCCTGGCCATGATCGACCTCACAGAAGGAGCCGCTTGCTTTTGGTCGCCTCTGGCTTTTTCCAATTCCGGGCTATTTGTTATAATCGCATTTCGGTCGGTCATCCTGAGGACGAAACCCTCGCTGCAGTTCATCTCCCTTCGACCTCGATTTCTTCTTTCTGCACCGATCAGACTCCCGAGAGGTAAGAAAAACTTATGCAAAGTCCCAAACGTATGGTTTTGTTGTTGGTGGCTGCCTTGCTATTGGCTTTTGTCATGGCAGGATGTGGCTCGAATGGTAAGACCGAACCTACTCCCACTCGTACGCCCAAACCAACGTTTACACCTACACCTGAAGGCCAGGTAGCCAATGCGCCCCTGTTCGAACAAGAAGCAACCGCCACGTCCACCAGCGAGACGGTGGCGCAACTCCCCACCGACACTCCAACGCCCGCGCCAACCGATACTCCCACCAACACGCCTGAACCCCCGACGCCTACACCCACCCCCCAGCCGCCGCAGGTCTCGACCAGCAAGGTTGTGAATGTGCGCAGCGGTCCAGGCACAACCTACCGTGTTGTTGGACAAACCAAGCCTGGCCAGAAGTATGACATCACCGGCAAAAACGCCAAGGGGGATTGGTGGCAAATTGACTTTAACGGCAAATCTGCCTGGATTATCGACAAGCTGGTCGCAAAAGAGGGACAGCTCGACACCGTGCAAGTGGTGGCGAATGTTCCTCCCCCCCCCACCCCAACGCCCCGACCGCGACCGACAGCGACGCCCATTCCGCAGCCCACGCCCACGCCCAAGCCCTCCTATCCTTATTCCTTGGGACAAGGCTCGTGGCGCTGCGATCCCAATCCCGGCCAGACCTATTTCAACGGCTTTGTGCGAGATCGTAACAATAATCCCCTCAATGGCGTTTGCGTACATGTCGCGTTTTATGGCCCGCGCAACACCAAGTGTTCTGGTTGTGATGGCGTAGGCGATGGCGTTTGGGGATTCTCCCCCTTTGGCGGTCCTGCGCCCCCTGGCACTCCGGTCGAGATCTATGTGGTGCCCTGTTCGGGGCCCATGCCTCCGGGCGGCCAAACCATTGACACCGGCTTTGGTGATCTCACACCTCTTTCGGATAAATGGATGATGACCATCAACGAAAGCGTGCAATGCACAGGCATCACCTTCTACAAAAACTGAGTAACTGCTTACGTACCTGGCTTCGGCCTGTTTTTTCGCCCGGAGCTGAACCTCCGGGCTACCCTTGCCAAGCCCTCTGGGCTGCACGGCTGAGCCCCAGTGGGGCTTTGCACCCGTAGCCCGAGGGTTTAGCCTCGGGCG